>JAAZED010000085.1 GCA_012512465.1 Oxalobacter sp.
CGTCCGAGGGTAAAAGGGGGATATTTCCCGGTACCGCCAGTGGACAGTTTTCATGATATGCGCTCGGAAATGTGCCTGCTGTTAGAGCAGATGGGTATTCCGGTTGAAGTGCATCATCATGAGGTGGCCGGTGCGGGCCAGAATGAGATTGGCACCCGCTTTTCCACATTGGTGGAAAGGGCCGATTGGACACAGAATCTGAAATACATTGTCTGGAATGTTGCGCATACATACGGCAAGACAGCGACTTTCATGCCCAAGCCCATTGTCGGGGATAATGGTTCAGGTATGCACGTGCATCAGTCTGTCTGGAAAGACGGACAGAATCTTTTTGCCGGTGATGGCTATGCCGGCCTTTCAGAGTTTGCCCTGTACTACATTGGCGGCATTATCAAACATGCCCGTGCATTGAATGCCATCACCAATCCGGGCACCAACTCTTACAAACGGCTTGTCCCGGGCTTTGAGGCGCCGGTGAAGCTGGCTTATTCAGCCCGCAACCGTTCGGCATCCATCCGTATTCCGCATGTGACCAATCCGAAAGGACGACGTGTCGAGGCGCGTTTCCCTGATCCGCTGGCTAATCCGTATATGTGCTTTGCCGCCCTCTTGATGGCAGGGCTGGACGGGGTGCAGAACCGTATTCATCCGGGTGAGCCGGCATCCAAAGACCTGTATCATTTGCCACCGGAAGAGGATGCGATGATTCCGACCGTCTGTTCCTCCCTGGAGCAGGCGTTGGAAGCGCTCGATAATGACCGGGAATTCCTGACACGCGGCGGGGTATTCAGCAACAGCATGCTGGATGCCTACATTGAACTGAAAAAGCAGGAAGTCGAGCGTTTGCAGATGACCACGCATCCTGTGGAGTTTGATATGTACTACTCCCTCTGAAGGAAGGCATACCAGTGGGCCAGAACAGGTGGAACCGGACAGGATTCCGCCTGTTTTTTTTGAGACAGTGATGTTTTTATGAATACATTGAAAGGACTGGATTTACTGGCAACCGCCATATTGATTCTGGATCAGTATGGCAGGCTCAGTTATGTCAATCCGGCTGCAGAAGATATGCTCGAAGCCTCTGCGAAGGTATTGCTTGGTCAGGAACTGGAAGCGGTTTTTACCCACAGTGGTGAACTGGAAGCAATCTGCTGCCAGATCCGGCAGCGTGACATAGTGGAAAAACGCCAGGAATTGATACTGGAGCGTTCGGGGCGTGTGCCTTTGCATGTGCATTGCATCGCATCAGCCGTTGATTCGCCTGACAATGCCATCCTGATTGAGCTGAGGGAAAATGTGCAGCAATTGCGTCTTGACCGTGAGGAGCGCCTGATTGATCAGAGCCAGGCCAATCGGGAACTGATACGCAATCTGGCGCATGAGATCAAGAATCCGCTGGGCGGTATCCGGGGTGCTGCGCAACTGCTTGAAATGGAGTTGCCTAAGCGCGACCTTCAGGTTTTCCGGGAATACACGCAGGTGATTATCCGTGAGTCAGAACGCCTTCAGGCACTGGTCGACCGGCTTTTGGTGCCACACCGGCGTGGGCCTGTCATGGAGGATATCAACGTCCATGAAATTTGCGAGCGCGTACGAAGCCTGATACTCGCGGAATTTCCGGAGGGGCTCATTATCCGGCGGGATTATGATCTCTCCATTCCCGAGTTTGCCGGTGACAAGGAGCAGCTTATCCAGGCCGTACTGAATGTGACGAAAAATGCAGCGATCGCGCTGGCAGACCGCATCATGAACGGGGATGCCGAAATTGTATTCAAAACCCGTATTGCAAGGCAGATTACGATTGCCAAAGTGCGATACCGTCTGGCATTGACCCTGCATGTTATTGACAATGGTCCCGGTATTTCACCGGACATGATGGAACGGATTTTCTATCCCCTGGTGAGCGGTCATGAAGGGGGGAGTGGCATGGGGCTGACACTGGCGCAGACATACATCCAGCAGCACAGGGGCATGATTGAATGTGACAGTTGGCAGGGGCATACGGAATTCCTGATCCGGATTCCGCTATGGTAGAGCGGATGAACAACCGTTTTGCTGATGTGAAGATCGGGAAGAGGGAGAATGAGATGAAATCAGTCTGGATAGTGGATGATGATGATTCGATCCGGTGGGTGCTGGAAAAGGCCATCGATCGGGAGCATATGCCATACAAAAGCTTTTCCAGTGGTGCGGAGGTGCTCAATGCACTGGAAAATGAGCAGCCCCGGGTGCTGATTTCGGATATTCGCATGCCCGGCGTATCCGGGCTGGATCTGTTACAGGATGTCAAATCCCGTTTTCCTGCTTTGCCGATTATTATCATGACGGCACATGCCGACCTGGAGTCAGCAGTTTCTGCTTATCAGGGAGGGGCTTTTGAGTATCTTGCCAAGCCTTTTGACATCAGCGAAGCGGTTGACCTGATCAGGCGTGCCATGAAAGAAAGCGAGGAGAAAGAGAGAGAAGAGCCGGTATCGGCCACTGCTCCCGAGATACTGGGCAAGGCTCCTGCCATGCAGGAGGTATTCAGGGCGATTGGCAAATTGTCGCATTCCAGTGCGATGGTGTTGATTACAGGGGAATCCGGGACAGGAAAGGAACTGGTGGCAAGGGCCCTGCACCAGCACAGCCAGCGCAAAAAGCATCCCTTCATCGCACTGAACATGGCGGCTATTCCCCGGGATTTGCTGGAGTCCGAGCTTTTCGGGCATGAAAGAGGGGCTTTTACCGGCGCCCAGGCCTTGCGGCGCGGACGTTTTGAACAGGCAGAGGGCGGTACCCTTTTCCTGGATGAAATCGGCGATATGCCGCTTGATCTGCAAACCCGGCTGTTACGGGTACTCTCAGACGGGCATTTTTACCGTGTCGGGGGCAACCAATCTATCAGAACCGATGTGCGGGTTATCGCAGCGACCCATCAGGATCTGGAGCAGCAGGTGAAAGATGGCAGTTTCAGGGAAGACCTTTTTCACCGGCTGAATGTGATTCGCCTGCGTTTGCCAAGCCTGTCCGAAAGAAAAGAGGACATGCCGATACTGATACGGCATTTTCTGGCACAAAGTGCAAAACAGCTGGGTGTCGAACCGAAGCGGCTGTCAGACGATGCGCTTGCTTTTCTCATGCAGTGTGAACTGCATGGCAATGTGAGGCAACTGGAAAACCTGTGCTACTGGTTTACCGTCATGGTGCCGGGACAGATTGTCGAAATCAAGGATATGCCACAGGATCTGCTCAAGAAAAGCGTGTCACAGCACGATAACACCACAGATGTGCACCAGCCATGGGATGCCTTTCTGGAAAAAGAGGTGTCTCAACGGCTGGAAAAGGGGGAAAACAGCCTGATGGGGATATTCAGCCGCCGCTTTGAAACCATCATGATCCAGGCCGCCCTGCGTCATACGAAGGGACGTAAAAATGAAGCGGCAGGGTTACTGGGGATCGGGCGCAATACCATTACCCGGAAAATCCAGGAATTGGGCATAGCGGAAGAAAACAGCGATTGACAGATACCTGTAGCCCCATTTCGGGTTGCAGGTATCTGTGCTGCTTTTATTTCAGATTAGCGTAAAGCTCGGTGCTGATATAACGCTCGCCGAAGGAGGGGATGATGACCACAATCATTTTTCCTGCGTTTTCGGGCCGTTTTGAGAGTTGCAGGGCAGCCCATAGCGCGGCACCTGACGAGATCCCGACCAGAAGTCCCTCCTCTGTCGCGGCTTTTCTTGCGGTTTCAAAGGCATTGTCATCCGTGACGCGGATCACTTCATCATAAATACCGGTATTGAGCACTTCGGGTATGAAGCCCGCGCCGATTCCCTGGATTTTGTGCGGGCCTTTTTCTCCGGTGGAAAGCATTGGCGAACCATCCGGTTCCACAGCGACACAGCGGATGGCCGAATTTTTCTGTTTCAGTCCTTCTCCTGTTCCTGTGAGGGTGCCGCCGGTTCCAACTGCGGCAACCAGGATGTCAACCTTGCCATCGGTATCCCGCCAGATTTCTTCCGCTGTGGTTTTGCGGTGCATGGCCGGATTGGCCGGATTGCTGAACTGCTGGGGCATGAAATAACGTGGATCAGATGCAACCAGTTCCTCCGCCTTTCTGATGGCGCCTGACATCCCTTCGCTGCCCGGTGTCAGAATCAGTTCGGCGCCATAGGCCTTGAGCAGGGTGCGGCGCTCCTGGCTCATGGTTTCCGGCATGGTCAGAATACAGCGGTATCCTCTGGCAGCGCAAACCATCGCCAGGGCAATACCGGTATTGCCGCTTGTCGGTTCGACAATGATGGTGTCCGGCCGGATTTTTCCGGCTTTTTCTGCTGCCTCAATCATGGCAAGGCCGATACGGTCCTTGACGCTGTGTGCCGGGTTGAAAAATTCCAGTTTGCCGACAATGTCAGCCTGCCCGTTTTCATTCAGTTTCCGTATCCGTACCAGGGGGGTGTTGCCTACCAGTTCGGTAATATCGTTTGCGATTTTCATGGTTTTCTATATGAGCGCCTCCCGTTTGTGCAAGCGTTTTCGAAGTTTAGACAGAGAGGAAAGTTGCAGTTCTATATCCGGCCTTGTTGCGTCTGATACTGTCTTCCGCTGGCCCCGATGAAATCCGCTGACTCGCACCTCATTCCTTTGTCGAGCTTGAAGCTCTAAAAACCATTCAGGTTTAGCGAATCCCGGTCTGACCTGTCTTGTCATCACTTCTGTTGCCTGCGCAACCTTTCGGCGATCTTCCTTTTTAAACGTTAATCAAAAAACATCAGCACATCGCTTAGACTGGCTTCATGCTGATGTATCCTTTCTGGTATGTCCGGCCATGCGCCAACATTGCCCAGATCATGCGCGCCATCTTGTTGGCCAGGGCAACCATCGCCACATTTTTCGGCTTTCGCTTTTTTATCTCTTCAACCCATGGGCCAGGGGCTTTTGTGTTCGTGATGGCGCTACGCGCACCATGTATCAGCAAGGTGCGCAAATACGTATCTCCCCGTTTGCTGATCCCGTGCAACCGGGTCTTTCCTCCCGAACCGCTTTGCCTGGGAACAAGCCCAATCCAGGCAGCAAATTCACGGCCTGAACGAAAGGATTTCGCATCACCCATCGTGGCAACGGCTGCTGTGGCACTCAACAGACCAATACCGGGTATTTCGCTGATTGTCCTGACCGCTGCATCGTCTTTTTTCCATTCACGCATCCGGCGCTCTATGCTGCCAATCTGTTCATCCAGACGGGATATCCCTTCCCATTGCTCGCGCAAGGTGTCAATCAGTACTGCCGGCAGTTTCTCTGATAGCCGGACTAATACCGCTGGCATTGTCTTGTTCAGGGTCGATCGACCAACTCCTATGACTTCGCCGTATTCGGCAAGCAGTCCGCGAAGTCCGTTGATCTGCATGGTCCGGAATTTCACTAGTTGCTCGCGCATCCGGTGGAGCGAGAGCATGGCCTGTTGCATTTCGGTCTTGATTGCAATGCTTCTTCCCGGCTGCTGGACTGCCAGCCAGATGGCATGAGCATCGGCGGCATCGTTTTTGTTGCGGATGTTGAATGCCTTGACGAACCGGCCCTGCATCAGTAAGTTGCCTTGCCCAGTGATGTGCGCCACTACCGGCTTCCATCCCGATCAGACAGGGCGAGCGATTGGCAAAATGGGCCAGAAAATGAGTGCGGCGTATGGCCTTGTTCATCACTTCGCCTGTCTCCTCGTCAACGTAATGCATCTGAAATACATTTTTTGCAAGATCAATTCCAACTGATGTAAGCTTCATGTCGTTCCCTCCGGTTTGCCTGTGAATAATGTGTATAACAGCTTCATTATCCACTCTTGGCACTCAGATGCCGTCGGCCCGTGAGGGAACCCTTCCAATCCCCACACACACAAGGGGGGAGGCGCTCATTTCATTCCTTTTTTGGGTTTCTTTAACCACAGCAGCCGCTACCACAAACACTCTGAATCGGCATAGCCCCCATCATTCGCCAGAAATTCATTTCATCGCGTGTCGGGTAGCGCCCTGACACAACAGGGATTTCATCAACAATAATCAGGGGGAGAACGCCTGGGCCGGATTTTTCCAGCAATGCCTTTACC
>JAAZED010000086.1 GCA_012512465.1 Oxalobacter sp.
GTTGCATGATGTACCAGTTCAGAACCGCTTTTGACTTTCTCTGTTGAGTCATTGATCAGCGCTTTTATTTCCTGTGCCGCTGTTGCACTTCTCTGTGCCAGATTTCTGACTTCTGATGCCACGACAGCAAAGCCGCGTCCTTGTTCTCCCGCACGTGCAGCCTCGACAGCAGCATTCAATGCCAGGATATTGGTCTGGAATGCAATACTATCGATAACACTGATGATATCGACGATTTTGCCGGCAGATGATTCAATGTCATTCATGGTTTCAGTGATACGGGATGCCGCATCGCTGCCTTTTCTGGCGATATCAGCCGCGTTGGATGCCAGATCATTGGCTATCCGGGCATTGTCACCGGTTTGCCGGACGGTTGATGTGATTTCCTCCATGGTGGACGCTGTTTTTTCCAGGGAACTGGCCTGTTCTTCCGTACGCGATGACAGATCCTGGTTGCCTGCCGCGATTTCTGCGGAGGCCGTAGAAATGGTGTTGGCGCTGTTTCTGACCTGTGAGACTGCCTGGTACAGGCTTTGATTCATTTCACCCATTGCCTGCATGAGCTGTCCGACTTCGTCGCCGGATCTTGATTCTATCCGGCTGGTCAGATCACCCGATGCTATGGTCCGCGCCACCTGTACCGCATTGGCAAGCGGACGTGAAACCATGGAACGGATCGACATATAGATAATCAATCCCAGGATGACAAGTGCAGCCAGGGCAATACCCAGGAAGAGATTGCGCATGGTAGTGACTTCACGGGTGATTTCATCCATATAGGTTCCGCCGACAATCAGCCATTGCCACTGGGGAAAATAGTTATACGCAACGATGCGGCCCTGGGTTTTGCTGGTGCCGTCTTCGCCGATTGATGCATACTCCATGACACCATTCTGCTTTGTCAGCATGTCACGGATGTATTCCTTTCCTTCAGCATCCTTTGCATTTAAGAGGTTTTTCCCTTCTTTTGTGGGATGAACAAGAGCGAAGCCATAATGATCACCAGGCTTGGCATCAATGGCGTAGAAATAACCGGTATCGCCAATTTTGAGTTCATTTAACTCATCCCTGACGATTTTGACATCCTCAGTAAAATCAATGCCGATATACAGTGCGCCGATCACTTCACCGGCTTCATTTTTGATCGGATCATACTGGGTGAAATACTTGCGGCCGAAAAGATCTGCTGTGCCATTGAAGGGCTTGCCATTCATCAATTGCTGATAGGAAGGGTGTTTTGTGTCTAAAAGCGTGCCAATGGCGCGTTCCCCCTTTTCATTTTTCAGTGATGTGGAAATACGAACCAGATCATTGCCGCTGCGCGCAAATATGGTTGCCCTGATGCCTGTCAGCCCGGTAAATCTGTCAGGAATCGAAAAATCATTATTCAGTATGATGCTGCCGTTACGCAGGGCGGGGGGCGTACGTCCTGCTACCGTGTCAGCTGTGGACGGATCAAGAGAAAACCGGCCGGGAAAATATCCCCTGAAGGCTTTCAGAGAGCGGTCTGCCTCACGTTGCAGATCATCATTAAAGAGCTTGATCAGATTGATCATGGCGGCATTTTTATCAGCCAGTTCGTTGGTTGTCTGCTTTTTGAGCTCTTTTGACGTGAAGTAACCAAAACTGATGGAATATGCACCGAATATCAAGGCAATCAGAACAAAAGAAAGGAAAGAGAGTTTGGTTCCAATGCCAAAACCGCCTGATTGAGCTACGCTATTTTTCATGTTTCCCACATCCTTGAGTAAATGGTTATTGTGTCTGCTTCCAGAATATTGAGGAAATCATCAATATTCTGGTGTGCCGGCTACAGGGATGCAGGGCAGGTTTTATCACGTGATCGGCGCACTTTGTTTGCCCTGCTAAACAGCATACTCTGAAGGGCAAGTCTTTAAGAA
>JAAZED010000087.1 GCA_012512465.1 Oxalobacter sp.
GCCTGAAAGGATTTCAACTGCTAACCCTCGTGGTCAATAACGTTAAATTCCAAGACGGCGAACAAGTAATGGAGCAGTCAGACAGGAAAACCGCCTGATGCTCGTACACCAGATTTGACCATAACTCCACGGATTGCCTGTATCTTGAAATGCTGCCGTTGCATTAATAAACCGCGATTTATGGAAGAATAAAAAAGACGGAAAACATGATCCGGGGAGTGATGCCCGTATCGGGATAATCAGGACAGAATAGACTCAGGTAAGTGTCCAGCCGGTATCGCCATAGCAGTTTGCAGTTTTAAGGGATTCGATTTGTTTGTCGGTCAGCTCTGCTTCGATTTCAATTTCCCTGAAAACGATGCTGTCCCCGTATTCATCAACAAAAGGAACAACGAAAACAATGATCGAATCCTGCGTAAAAAAACGGCCGGCATCATCGGGTATTTCAATACCGGTATCTTCAAGAATTTTTCTGGGGATCATGGTGCCTGACTCTATTTGCTTTATCTGTTTTTGTCATCGTTCTGTGTGGCACATTTGATATGAAATATTGCACCACACAGGTATCATACCTGCTTCTGTGAGTATTTCAAATGCATAGGGAAACCTGGCAATCGCTGGCAGATGGCGTGTCCTGTCGGCGTGTTTTTTGTATCATGAACGCTGTTTAAAAAGAAGAAGAGCTGTTCAGGGGTGGTGTTCAGTATGCAGCCGACTGGTCAGGGTGCGTTTCTCCCCGGTTTTTTTGCGCGTGTCCAATACGGTATTGGTGACGCTGGTCACCCATTAATTCACGCAGTTCGCGAATGCTCAGATCACTGATTTCATGCATTCTGATCAGCATTGATGCGCCGACCGGGAGCCGTTTATGCCGGATTTTGCTGATGACCGGTGGAGAAACATCTAAAGCACGAGACAAGGCCGCGTCATTTTTCAGATTTAAATGCTCAATGATGGCGCTCAGGAGATTGTTGGGATCGTACTGCTCCGGTTTTTCCTGGCGTGATTGCATTTTCCATTTTCCGGCCTTTTTTCCTTCGGTCATCTCCCCCTCCATGCGATGTCATGATTGATCGTATTATCGATAATATGAAAGGAGGCACCCTGATAATGCTCAACAAGGCAGTTTAGGGCGTGTTGACACTAAGCCGTCTGCTGCAAAGCCGTTGCGTCCCAAATGACTGCGTTGTATCAAAAAATCTGAATTTGACGTAGGTTGACTATGCCTGCTTCCAGATTTCCTGCTGCGCCTTGTCCTTTGAAACAAAACGACTTTTCACGACGACAACTTAGTGTCAACACGCCCCAGGGAAAAGACAAAAAGCGGGTTTACGCGATGTCGGCCAGGAAGCTTGAATTAAACAGCGCATAATTATTTTCCAGTATCAGTTCGAATTCTGCAGGGGGAAGCGGAGTTGAGTACAGGTAACCCTGACCAAAGTCACATGTTGCCTCAACCAGGATTTCTCTTTGGCGAATGGTTTCGATACCTTCAGCGATCACTTTCAGATGCAGTTTGTGTGCCATGACGATGATGGCTTCGCACAATGCCTGATTATCACTGCTTTGGGAAAGATTTCTGATGAAGGACTGATCAATTTTAAGATAGTCGAAATTGAAGTTCTGCAGGTATGACAAGGAAGAATAGCCGACGCCGAAATCATCCAGTGCGATTTCCATGCCGGCGTTTTTAAAGGTTGCCAGCTGTTGACTGATATGATCACTTTTTTCCATCAGCAGCCCTTCTGTTATTTCAACAACCAGCCCGTTGCCCGGCAGTTGCAATTCCTGGAGATGCGACATCCAGTTGATAAAATCGATTCCCTCGTTTTTGAACTGTACGGGAGAAATATTGATGCTGATCTGAAAATCCGGGTGGAATCGTTCTCTCCATATGCGTGCCTGAGTGGCGGCTTCGTGGAAGATCCAGTTGCCAAAAGAGGTAATCATGCCGGTATCTTCTGCTATGGAAATGAACTCAACCGGATTGATGGTTCCCCTGACGGGGTGTTGCCAGCGGATAAGGGCTTCTGCTTTGCGGATCAGGCCGGATTCAATTTCAACAATAGGCTGGTACATGATTTCAAACTGATGACCAGCCAACGCCCGTCTCAAGTCATTGATCAGTTGCATCCGCATCTGAGCCATTTCCTGCATGGATCGGGTGAAATACAGGAGCGTATTTTTACCTTCCCGTTTTGCCGCGTGCATTGCCTGGTCAGCATTTTTCAGCAGGTCATCCGTATCTGTTGCGTCATCCGGGTAAAACGTGATGCCGATGCTGGCTGAAATATGAATAACTGCGTTATTGAGAAAAAAGGCTTCGGAGAGCCCGGAAAGGATGGTTTTTCCGATGGTTTCAACTTCTTCCGGGTTGGTGATGTTACGCAAAAGTATTGCAAACTCATCCCCTCCCAGCCGTATGGCCGCGTCTGTCTCCCGAATACAGTGCTGCAATCGCTGCGCGGTTTCCTGCAGGAGCATATCGCCTGTCATATGGCCAAGTGTTTCATTGATATGCTTGAACCCGTCGAGACCCAGGAACATTAACGCTACAGGCATATTGATTTTTTTGGCGCGGGATAATTCCTGTTTGAGGAAATTACGGTTCGGCAGGCCGGTCAGGCTGTCAAAATAATTCTGCTGCCAGGTGATTTTTTCTGCCAGTTTCTGTTCGGTAATGTCTGAGAAAAGCGCAACCCGGCGGTATATCTTATTGTCAGGTGTTCTAATGGTATTGATTGTCAGCCGAATGGTATACAGTTCACCATTTTTACGCATATTCCAGACGTCGCCCTGCCAGTGATCAGCAGCATCCATTGCATTCCAGATGTTTTCGTAAAAGAGTCTGTCATGCAATGCAGAGCCGAGCATGGAGAGGTTGCTGAATAAAACCTCTTTTGACGTGTATCCGGTAATGGCTTCAAAAGCAGGATTCACAGAAATGATCAGGTTTTCTTCATTGAAGACGATCATTCCCTCGCCGCTTTTTTGATAAACCAGCGCTGCCAACTGCAGCTCTTCCTGCATGGTTTTCCAGGCAGAAAACTCGTGCCCTATACTGGTAAAACCGGTAAAGACATCATTCTCATCCCGGTTTAGCGTGACATTCCAGAGTACAGTATGTGGTTTCCCGTTGTTATCAATAAATTTATCTTCAACGGTGACAGATTCCAATCCTTGTTCTACCCATCTGCCATGGCGTTCTTTAATGGTTTCGATATTGCCAGGCTTTACGAATTCCAGGAAAGAGCGTCCGATACATTTTTCCGGTTCCAGTCCAAAGATGTCGTCTGATGCCTCGTTGATATAGGTAATAACCAGATCAGGGGAAAGCACGACAGTGATATTTTCAATGGCTTTGATGATGTCCCGGTAATGTGACATGGCCTGGTTATAGCCACTTTCTTTTTCCTGGATGGTCAAGCTCATTTTTCGGAGGTTCTGGGAAAGATGTGCCATTTCACGAATCGGTGCATCTGTTCGGATTAAGGGGTAAGATCCTCGTGCGATTTCTCTTGTATTTTTGATATAAGCCAGAATCCGGCTGCTTAATGAGCGGGAAAAAAAGAACGAGAACAACAGCGAGAAAATAATGCCTGTTGCAATACATAACAAGAACAGGGGTGTGTACTGGTGGATATTTTCTGCAAGGGTAGGGAGCGGCAATGCTGAAAAAACAGACCAGGATGTCTTTCGTATGGGGAGCAGCGCTTCCGGTCGATCATTGTTGAATTTGAAAAGCCCGGTCTTTTCCTGGAGCCTGGAGAGCGTGAGGGGGGGGCTGGAAGTTAAAACCTTTTCAAATATACTGTCGCTTGCCGCTACGGCATGATTGTTCTTGTCCAGCACAACCCATATCAGGGAAGGATGCTGTTTTTTCAGTATTTCTGACAGACGAGTTGAGCGTATTTCACCGACGAGGAGATGATCGGCCAACGGGATGACGCAGGCTGAAGATGGCACACCGGTCACCGGCGAAGTAAAAGCATCAGACCATGACGGTTCAGAGGTATTGGTGTCAGGTATCAGCGTCCGGACAATGGACCCGCTGGTGGTTTTTGAAAACTTATCCTTATCAAGATAAGTTTTCCGTTGGAACACAGGTGTGATTTTCCCGTTTTTGCTCAGCAGGTAAATCACATCAAAAGCCCCGTTTTTTTCAATCAGACGTGTTGCTTTTCTGGCATCAGGAAATTGAGCATTCCGCTGATTTTTCAACGATATGCTCAGGTCACGTAATAGTGTGGCCTGCTCGTCCAGTGTGTTTTCTATCTGAAACGGTATCCGCCCGGCGGCAATAATTTTCTGGTTTTCCTGCGGCGTTCCCTGGAAAAATAAAAACAGCGCAGCCATCACCAGGGGAGCAATGGCAATAATGATGAATTGCATTGCAAGCACATTTCTCAGGGAAAAAGAGCTATGGCGTTTCATTATCTGTCAGTCGGGTGGGGCCTGTTCCTGGTGTTATCTGAATTTGCATGCTTAAAGGAAATATCCTGGTGAAAATCAGCCTGGCAATGGAATAATTTCCGGAAACATGCGCCGGTTTTGTTTATGTTGATTCAGTATGCAAAAAATCGGGTATGGCATATGAAATAATCAGGAAATGCGGCTGACGACAGTCAAAGATTGCTTTGGTGGAATCACGTTAAATTTGATTGACCAGAAAAGCATCATACCCAATAGATCGCTACATCGGCAATAAAAAGTATACCTTTTAAGTTGTCTTAAATGCAATTTTTTATCCCTGTTTAATGAAAAGACGACCAGAGGTTTTTTGCAAAATGAAAAAATCTCATGAATAAAAAATATTTTTTAATTGCCAATGTCATTCATGGATTGATGCAAATACCATATTGGCCAAACGGTAAAATATTGAAGGATTTATCTGAATAAGATTGTGTAGAAAAGATTGGGTGATGGGCATATATTAATGGTTGTTTTGTAATGCTAATATAAATCAGTCGAAATAATAGTGACGAGAAAAAGTTGTTATGGCAAGGCAGTAAAAATGAGTATCATAGTGAACTGGTTTTTATATGCTATTGATTTGAGGAATGAAAACATTTAAGCCTTTGCCTTTATAGGGATTATTAATAGTTTTTATAACATTTTCGAATGTTGTTCGCATTAACAACTATTTAAAGTGTTTTGTTTGTTTTTGTTTAAAAAAATCATGAAAGTTGTGTGTGTGACTTATTTATCTCGTGTTCAAGGTTAAGGGAAATAAAACAAATTTGTTTTGATTATTTGGATTGTTTTGTTTTTGATACAGTTTTTTAAAAGTGTTCTGATGAAAAAGTTATATACCGCTGCAGAAATCGCTCAAATGCGTCTTTCGGGACTGCCAACAACTAAATCCAGTATTCTGGCGCGTGCTGCCAAGGAAAGCTGGTCTTATGAAGAGCAGTATGGGATAGGTGGCGTAAGAAAAGTCTTTGAAATACCGGATCGTTATCTGTTAACCGACAGGAGAATAAAACCGAGTGTCATGTCGGCGAGGCAGAATCTGGAGAAATATCTTGTCAGCGATGCCGATGCACAGGATGAGCATACCGTCAATCTGGATGAATCCAAGCTGGCACTTGCTGCACGAATAATGGAAGAATGGATTGAGGAAGAAAAGCTGGTATTGAGCCACAAAAGAAAGGGTAATCTCATTGCGCTTTTATACAAAATTGTGTCACGTAATGCCGATCCGGAGGATTTGCTCAAGCTGATGAGTGGCGCCGTATCTGCAGCAAGGATGCCAGTTGACAGTCAGTCTGAAGACAAACCGGATGAAGGCGAGTCAGAGCCAAAATAACGGGTAAACACAAGATGACGGGCAGTTTGGTTTTTACACGTCGCGATCATAGCAGGGCCAGTATCTGGCTGTTTTGCTGGTTAAGCGCTTTTCTTGCGGCGCGGTAATCCGGATAAGCCTGCGATACAATTTCCCAGAATCGTTTGCTGTGATTCATTTCACGCAAATGAGCCAGTTCATGCACAATGACATAATCAATCAGGGACGGCGAAAAATAAATCAGGCGCCAGTTCAGGCGGATATTGCCGGAAATGGAGCATGACCCCCACCGCTGTCTGGCAGAAGAAAGAGAAAAGGAACAGTAATTGACGCCAAGCATCGCCGCATAAACCGGCATGCGTTCCGCAAAAAACTGCCGGGCTTTTTCTTGAAACCAGTGCCTGAGGTTTTCCTCGATAGTTGATTGTTCCGCATTCGATGATGTCACAAACAGCTCTTTTGTTATGTCATTCATCAGGATGTTATTGGCCGGACCATTTTGCAGGCGCAGCAGGAGATTGTCCCCAAGATAGGGAAGTATGGTGCCATTTTCCAGTTGTAATGGCGTCTCCTGCCGTTTTTTGTACTGATGAAGAAAGTAATGAAGCTTGCTGGTTATCCAGCTTTCTTTTTCCCTGATCGCTTCTTCAACTGATTTTAGCGTAGCCCATCTGGGTGCGGTAACCCGTAATCCATTCTCATTAACGAGGAAGCCGATGGTTCGTCTTTTTGAGCGGCGAAATTCATATTCAATCCGGATGCCACTGAATTCGATGGCGCGTTTTTTCAGCGTTGGTGCCGGATTTTCCGGTGATTTATCAAACGATGTGTCTTTTGCCTGATCTGCCAGGGGAGGCAGAAGAATCTGCATGACATCAGAGGCAAACATATCCAGTTGTAACGGCAAGGAATCGGGTATTACTTTTCTTCTTCCCATATCTCGTTTGTATTTGAATAAGCATGAGGTGAAATACGGCACATTTCTGACTCAATCCAGGTTTCCACTTCGGACATCATACTCTCCGGCGACTTTCCCTCTGGTGAGATAAGCGGGCCGATTGAGACGGTGATGATTCCCTGTTTTTTAATGAAGGAATTACGTGGCCAGCATTCTCCGGAATTGAGCGCAACAGGTATGACTTTGGTTTGGGTTTCTATTGCCAGCCGCGTTCCACTGTTTTTGTATTTTATTCTTTCACCAACACCCGTGCGTGTGCCTTCAGGAAATATGGTGATCCACAACCCCTGCTTCAGCCGCTCTCTTCCTTTCTCGATCACCTTGCGAAAAGCTATTGTCCCATGGGACCGGTCAATCGGAATCATGCGTAAAAGGGATAACGTCCATCCAAAAAATGGGATGTGAAGCAATTCTTTTTTCATGACAAAGACAACAGGCCTTCGCATGGCATACAAAAGAAAAATCGTTTCCCATGCAGACTGATGCTTGCTCAGAAGAATCACCGGTTCATCCGGCAGGTTTTCGTAACCGCTTATCTGATACTGGATGCCGCAGATAGTTTTAGCAAGCCAGATCACGCTCCTGTTCCAGCAGGACACCATACGAAAACGCATATTGTATGGCAGGAAAAAAGCCAGGAGGCAAAGTAGTCCCCATACAAGCGTAAAAGAATAAAGAATGGATAAAAACAGGAATGAGCGCAAAAAATCACGGCTTTTTGACAAAATAACATCTCCAGAAAATACACGGTACAGCGTTATCATTATAAGTGGTATGAAATAATCTGGTTATGTCTTTGCATTTTTTTCAGGCACATTTTCTGCTTTGGTATCGAGCAGATGACTGGCTACCGCAGCAAGATTGTCAAACCGGATGGTTTCAGGAGGAAGTCCGCCATTTTCATGGGTCAGCGGCCCTTTTCCTGTCATAACGAGAATGGGCCGGCATCCTGCGAGAAACCCAGCCTGCAAATCACGCAGGGAGTCGCCGACTGACGGGACGCCCTCAAGCGAAATATCATATCGTTTGGAAATGGCATTAAACATGCCCTGACGCGGTTTGCGGCAGTCGCAATTGTCACTGACCGTATGAGGGCAAAAGAAAATGGAATCAATAATGCCGCCGGCTGCCCGGACGGCCGCATGCATTTTCTGGTGGATGGCGTTTAAGGCAATAATGTCAAAAAGGCCACGCCCGAGTCCGGATTGGTTTGTTGCAACAACAACCCGGTATCCTGCCCGGTAAAGGCGTGCAATCGCTTCGAGTGATCCGGGAATGGGTTCCCACTCTTCTGGTGATTTGATGAATGAATCAGAATCCTGATTAATAACGCCATCACGATCCAGAATAATGAGTTTCATGGTTTGATTCTCCTGATCAGGCGGCCAGCTTGGAGATGTCAGCGACCCGATTCATCATGGTATGCAGCTCGGTCAGCAATGCAATCCGGTTATTTCGCAGTTTTTGATCGTCTGCCATGACCAGCACATGGGTAAAGAAAGCATCCACATCATCCCTGAGCTGAGCCAGAACTTTCAGTGTACCCGTATAGTCCCCTTTCGTGAACATCTGATTAACTTCAGGCTTGACGGTATTCATGGAAGCATACAGTTTTTGCTCGGTAATTTCCTGGAGCAGGTCTGTTTGCACCATGCCGGCCCTGATGTCAGATTTTTTCAGGATATTGGTGATTCGCTTGTTGGCTGCAGCGAGTGACTCTGCTTCCGGCAGGGCAGCGAAAGCTTTTACCGCATCCAGGCGGTCCACGATATTGTCAAACCGGTCCGGATTCTGGGCCAGGACAGCTTCTATTTCATCCGGCGTATGTCCTCTGTCCCTCAACAGGCCTCTCAACCGATCCATAATGAAAGGTATCAATTCGGCTGTCGGGTCTTTAAAGCTGGCATTTGAGGCAAGAATGCCAACGGTAGTGGAGAGCAGCGTACGCAGGGAAAGCGGCAGTTTTTTCTCGATAAGGATACGTAAAATACCTAGTGCGTGCCTGCGTAAGGCAAAAGGATCACGATCCCCTGTCGGTTGAAGGCCAATTCCCCAGATGCCAACCAGAGCTTCCAGCTTGTCTGCCAGGGCAATGGCGGTGCCGGTTGGTGTGGCTGGCAGAATGTCTCCTGCAAAACGGGGAAGATAATGCTCGGTGGCTGCCAGAGCGACTTCTTCCGGTTCACCATCATGGCGGGCATAATAGGTTCCCATAATGCCCTGCAGTTCCGGAAATTCACCGACCATCTCCGTTAACAGATCCGCTTTGGCCAGAAGGGCGCCGCGTTCAACCAGCGCCTTGTCAATATGCATCATTTCAGCAATCGAGACAGCAAGAATACGTACACGTGCCATACGTTGTGCCAGTGTGCCCAGCTTGTTGTGATAAACCACATTGACCAGGCCGGGCAGGCGATCTTCCAGTGTCTTTTTCTTGTCCTGTTCGAAGAAGAACTGGGCATCTGAAAGACGCGGACGGATAACCCGCTCATTTCCACTGATAATACGCTGTGGATTGCTGGTTTCCATATTCGACACAATCAGAAAGCGCGGACGCAACTGCCCCTCAGAATCGGTCAGGGCAAAATATTTCTGGTTTGTCTGCATGGTCAGAATCAGACATTCCTGGGGGACATTCAAAAAGGCGGGTTCAAAATGACACTCATAAACAACCGGCCATTCAACCAGCGCGGTCACTTCCTCAAGAAGGGAGTCCGGCATCAGGACCTGATCGCCCTGCGCCTTGTCATGCAACACAGCGCGGATTTTATTTTTGCGAGCATCAAGCCTGGCAATAACCTTGCCTTCTGCTTCGAGTGTTGCCTCATAGTCATCAGCGGTGGGTATGGCAATATCACCGTGAGTGAGAAAACGGTGACCCTGAGTGATTCGTCCGGCAGGCAGTCCCAGTATGGCAATAGGGACCACATCCTTTCCGTGCAGTGCCAAAAGACCATGTGCCGGGCGGACAAATTCAACCGTTTCCCCGTCAGGCCGTTGATATGTCATCATTTTGGGAATCGGAAGATTCCGGATGGCTTTTTCAAGTGCGGTCTGCAGGCCGGATGCCAACGCCGATCCCGGTGCGGAATATGTATAGAAAAAGTTTTCCGTCTTGCCCTCCATCGCCTTTTCCATATCGCTGATACTGATATCGGGAAAACCGAGTGACGCCAGTTTTTTCTTGAGGGGGGCAGTGGGATTGCCATTGGCATCAATTGCAACCGACACCGGCAGGACTTTCAGGCGAATGGATTTATCCGGGGAGATGGAAGATACATCGCTGATCATGACAGCAAGCCGTCTGGGGGTGGCAAAAACGGTTTTCCGGGAGTCAGGGGCAAGCAGTCCTTCCTGCTTCAACTCTTCTTCAATCGTATTGGCAAATGCTTCGGCAAGCTTTGCCAGCGCCTTGGGAGGCAATTCTTCCGTAAGTAACTCAACAAGCAGAGTCTGGTTCATGATGGGGGACTTTCCTGTTACCTGTGGCAGATAAATTCGTTTGTGTTTAATTTGTTTTTCAGGCGATCAGTCTTGCATCACCCAGTCTCGGGAAGCCCAGTTTTTCCCGGGACTCATAATAACCCTGGGCAACCAGGCGGGACAGATTGCGAATGCGCCCGATATAGGCGGCACGTTCGGTTACGGACAATGCACCTCTTGCATCCAGCATATTGAAAGTATGTGCGGCTTTCAGAATCATTTCGTAAGCAGGAAGGGTCAATTTATCCTCAGTGAGCCGTTTTGCTTCCGTTTCATAGTTGACAAACTGCGAAAAAAGGAGTTTGGTATTGGCGCTTTCGAAGTTGTAGGCGGATTGTTCCACTTCATTCTGGTGAAATACATCGCCATAGGTCAAATACTTGCGTACGCCGCGATCCTGCCAATCGGTCCAGACCAGATCATACACATTTTCGACACCCTGCAGATACATGGCCAGTCGTTCAACACCATAAGTGATTTCGCCTAAAATAGGTTTGCAGTCCAATCCACCCACTTGCTGAAAATAGGTGAACTGGGTGATTTCCATGCCGTTTAACCAGACTTCCCAACCCAGACCCCATGCACCCAGGGTAGGGTTTTCCCAGTCATCCTCGACAAAGCGGACATCGTTCTGTTTCAGATCAAGTCCCAGTGCGACAAGCGAGCCAAGATAAATATCAAGAATATCTTCAGGGGCGGGTTTTAAAACAACCTGGTATTGATAGTAGTGTTGCATCCGGTTGGGGTTTTCTCCATAGCGGCCGTCTTTCGGGCGGCGTGACGGTTGTACGTAGGCCGCACGCCAGGGCTCGGGACCAATAGCCTGCAAGAAAGTACCCGGATGCGATGTGCCTGCGCCGACTTCCATATCGTAGGGCTGCAAAAGGGCACAGCCCTGGTCACTCCAGTATTGCTGGAGCGTCAGAATGACTTGTTGAAATGTGATCGCACTCATTTTTTTGCTTCCGTTTTTTGCCTGACGGTACTGTTGAAAGAAAACACTGCCAAACCTGAAATTCTAGCGGTTTTTAGCCGAATATTTCACTTTTGCCATTGAAAAACCTCAATTGTCATTATGGTAACGCGTTACCCGTTCCACTTCATTTTTTGATCCCAGAAAAACCGGGATGCGCTGATGCAGTTTTTCCGGCTGGATATCCATCATGCGCTGATGGCCGTCCGTGGCAGCGCCGCCAGCCTGCTCAACGATAAAAGCCATCGGATTGGCCTCGTACAAAAGGCGGATTCTTCCTGGCTGGGAGGGATTTCTGGTATCGCCCGGATACATGAAGATACCCCCGCGATTGAGTATGCGATGCATGTCGGTAACCATGGAAGCAACCCAGCGCATATTGAAATTTTTCTTTAGCGGCCCATCGGCGCCTTCCTGCATTTCCCGCACATAACGCTTGACTGGAGGGTACCAGAAGCGGGCATTGGACGAATTGATGGCGTATTCACTGGTGTCTTCGGGGATCTGCATATTACGGTGGGTCAGAACCCATGAACCCATCTCCCGGTCAAGGGTAAAGCAATTTACTCCCCTTCCTGTCGTGAGAACGAGAAGCGTCTGGGGGCCGTACAGAGCATAGCCGGCGGCTACCTGCTGATGTCCGGGTTGCAGGAAATCATTTTCGCAGGGGTTTTCATCGGTTTCCGGTGCGCGGAGGACAGAGAAAATCGTGCCGATAGAAACATTCACGTCAATATTGCTTGAACCGTCCAGCGGATCAAAAAGCAGCAGGTATTTCCCTTTCGGATAATCATTGGATATCTGGTGGATGGTTTCCATTTCTTCAGAAGCCATAGCGCCCAGATAGCCCCCCCATTCATTGGATTCAAGCAGAATCTGGTTGGACAGGACATCGAGTTTTTTCTGTACCTCACCCTGAATGTTTTCAGACTGTGCGCTACCTAAAATATCTCCCAGTGCGCCTTTTCCGACGGCATTGCCGATCGTTTTGCAGGCACGCCCGACAACCTCCAGAAGCAGCCTCAGCTCTTCCGGAATATTGTTGGAAAGGCGATGCTCCTCAATTAAATGCTGTGTCAGACTGACGCGTCTTTTTCTCATGATTGTCGTTCCTGTCAGGTTGCCAGTATCTTGTTTATGATTTCGCCTGTGTCACGCGATAATTTACGGGATGCGATATGTTTCAATGTTTTTCGCGCCCGCTTTTTCAATTCAGGCTTAAAGCGGTTGTACTGGGTGAGTGCGCGGGAAAGCCTGGCGGCAATCTGCGGGTTGATCCTGTCGAGTTCCAGAATATTTTCCGCCCAGAAATCATAGCCGCTGCCATCCGTTGCATGAAATTGTGCCATATTGTTCATACAAAAACCAAAAACCAGGCTTCTGGCACGATTCGGGTTCTTCAGGGTGAATGCCGGATGGCCGGCAAGTTTTCGCATTTCAGGGGCGCCGTTTTCAGGGGAGGTCGCCTGCAGGGCAAACCACTTGTCGATAACGAGTGCTTCTAAGCGGAATTCGCGGTAAAAATGGCGAAGGCAGCGTTCGGCCATCTTTTTTGATGTGAGGTTACCGGCATGGGTAAGCGCAGTCAGGGCAGCCATCCGGTCGGTCATGTTGTCAGCGTTGTCATACTGCGTCACGGCCAGTTGCATCAGCTTTTTGTCATCCCCTTCCATCAGGTAGGACAGTGCCAGATTTCTGAGGCTGCGTTTACCCGCATTGTCCGGCTCAGGGCTGTAAGGGGCGGGTATACGGATTGTCTGGTAAGTCTTGAGCCATTCATCCTGAAGGGAGTGGGACAGCGTTTGCAGCATGAAATGCCTTGCCTGGACAATTGCCTGCGGATCAATTTCCTTCATTTCTTCGGCGATCATCATCTCGGATGGAAGTGTGAGCGCGAGCGCCTGGAAGGCAGGGTCCAGGGAATCGTTAGCAAGGACAGAACGATATGCCTCAACAAGCGTTGAGGGAAGTTCCAGTGCTTCTTTATGCTGAACGGCATGTGTCAAACGCAATAAATGGCGCAGTGCCAAACGTTGCCCGGCATCCCACCGGTTAAAGGCATCCGGGTCTGCAGAAAGCAAAAGCGCCAGCTCTTCATCAGACTGATCATATTCAAGAATAACCGGAGCGGAAAAGTTGCGTAAGGCGGATATGACGGGTTTTTCAGGAACGCCGGTGAGGGTGATTGTCTGTGATTTTCTGGTGAGTTGTACTAACGCGGTTCCTGATGGGGCGTCGGCCAGTTTTTTTCTAACAGTGACATCGTGGCTGTTAACGACCATGCTTTTCCCTTTGGCGTCAAGCAGGCCGAAAGCAAAGGGAATGAGAAAAGGCCGTTTTTTTGCTTGTTCTGGTGTTGGCGGGCAGGATTGGGACAATGTCAGTGAAAGAGACTGTGCTTTTTTGTTGTATCTGGTGCGCAGTTTCACACGCGGTGTTCCCGCCTGGCTGTACCAGTTTTCAAACTGTGTCAGGTCCTGTTTATTGGCATCTGCCATGGCAGCCAGAAAATCACTGCATGTGACAGCTTGTCCATCATGACGCTGGAAGTATAGATCCATCCCTTTTCTGAAGCCCTCTCTTCCCAGAAGCGTCTGATACATCCGGACAACTTCAGCACCCTTTTCATAGATGGTGACCGTATAGAAATTGTTGATTTCTTCATAGGAATCGGGCCGGACCGGATGGGCCATCGCACCAGCATCTTCCGGAAACTGGTGCTGACGAAGGGTCCGGACGTCTTCGATCCGTTTGACGGCCCGCCCGTCTTTCGTTCCGATACGGTCAGCTGAAAATTCCTGGTCACGAAATACCGTAAGTCCTTCTTTCAGCGAAAGCTGAAACCAGTCACGGCAGGTGACGCGATTTCCTGTCCAGTTGTGAAAATATTCATGACCAACTACGGATTCAATGTTGGCATAATCCACATCCGTCGCAATCCGGGGATTGGCAAGCACATAGCGGGTATTGAAGATATTCAATCCCTTGTTTTCCATAGCGCCCATATTAAAGTCACCGACGGCAACAATCATGAACCGGTCCAGATCCAGCTCCAGGCCATATCGTTCTTCATCCCAGCGGATACTATGCTTGAGCGACTCCATCGCATGCGCTGTCTTATCCAGGTTACCTTTTTCAACCCAGACCTGAAGCAGGACTTTCCGGGCAGATGCCAGTGTAAATGTCTCTTCCTGGCATACCAGCTTGCCGGCGACAATGGCAAAAAGATAAGAGGGTTTGTTAAACGGGTCTTCCCATTTTGCATAGTGTCTGCCACGCGGCAATGCGCCTTCTTCCACCAGATTGCCGTTTGACAGCAGAACCGGAAACTGTTTTTTATTGGCTTTAAGCGTGACGGTATATTTGGCCATCACATCCGGGCGGTCCGGAAAGTAGGTGATTTTACGGAAGCCTTCTGCCTCACACTGCGTGAAGAAATTACCATTCGACAGGTAAAGTCCCATCAGGGTCGTATTTTTGTCCGGGCAGATGAGGGTTTCTATTTCCAGGCGGGTGACTTCGGGCGCCTTTGTAATTCGCAGCAGTCCGTTTTCCAGCGCGTATTCTCCGGCGGCCAGTTTGCGGCCATTTAACAAGATGCCAACCAGCTCCAGATCTTCACCGTACAGAACGATATCCGTGCTTTTGGATTGAGGGTTGTGAATCAGTTCTGTTTTCGCTGTGACGCGTGTTTGAGACGGATCCAGGTCAAAGGTCAAATCAACTGTATTGGCGAGAAAAGAAGGGGGTGTGTAATTCTTGCGATAAACCGTTTTTTGCGTACGAGATGTCATGGCTTGATATCCTGCGTGAATAAACAATTCATATAGTAATCTTGCTTCACCCGGAATAAAAGGCCTGGATCTATACAGAACCGGTATATTTGCGAGTTGCCCGATAAGAAAGCAATAAATATAAAGAGAAAGATTAAATCAGCTTAACGGAAACCGGGGGGAAACCATAATAAAAAAAGAACAATTGTCTCTCATCAGGCAATTGTTCTTTTTTATACAGAAACCTTATTTAATCAGGTATTTTTCTTTGTTTTTCTGATCGATCCATTTGGGTGCTTTCCCGCGCAAAC
>JAAZED010000088.1 GCA_012512465.1 Oxalobacter sp.
CCTATGAATCCATCACCATTGTGGAAGGGTGGACCTTCAAACAGATGCGCGAAGCCATGGCTGCGCACCCCAAACTCAAGCATGACACCGACCATCTGACCGAGCGCGAACTCATCGAGCAGCTCAAAATCACGTGGGGTGCAACCGAAGGCCTCTTTTTCCCGAGCACCTACCTCTTTATGCGCGGCGCGAGTGATATGCAGATCTATCGGCAGGCGCATGAAGAATTGATGAAAAGGCTCTATGCCTACTGGGAAAAACGCGATCCGGCACTGCCGTACAAGACACCGTATGAAGCTCTCGTCATGGCCTCCATCGTGGAAAAAGAAACCGGGCATCCCGAAGACCGCGCCCATATAGCCGGTGTGTTCACCAATCGCCTGAAAATCGGCATGAAACTCCAGACCGACCCCACCGTGATCTATGGCATGGGTGACAAATACAAAGGCGTGATCTACAAGTCCAGCCTGACGACAGATACCCCATACAATACCTATACCCGCTTTGGCCTGCCGCCCACACCGATCGCACTGGTTGGCGACGCCGCATTGAATGCCACCTTCAATCCCGCGAAGACCGAAGCTCTGTACTTTGTTTCCCGGGCGGATGGCACCGGAAAGAGCGAATTCACCACCAACCTGGCTGACCATAACAGGGCAGTCGACAAATTTCTGCGAAACAAATGAAACCAGCCGCCCAAAACCCGCCTGAAGGACGCTTCATCACATTTGAAGGTATTGATGGCGCAGGCAAATCCACCCATATCGACTTTATCAGCAATCTTGTCAGGGATGCCGGAAAAGAAGTGGTGGTGACACGGGAGCCGGGCGGCACCGCACTGGGTGAAAAGTTGAGAGCGCTGTTGCTCCATGAAAAGATGAATCTGGAAACCGAAGCGCTGCTCATGTTTGCCGCCCGGCGCGAGCATATCAACGCCGTCATTGCGCCCGCACTTTCCCGTGGGGCATGGGTGATTTCCGACCGTTTTACCGATGCGAGCTTTGCCTACCAGGGCGGGGGCCGGGGGCTATCGCTGGAAAAGCTGGCTGTGCTTGAAGCATGGGTACATCCCCACCTGCAACCCGATATGACCTTTCTTTTTGATATCCCGCCTCATATCGCCAGCGCCCGTCTGGAGGCAGTGCGTACACGGGACAAGTTTGAAAGCGAAGCCGAAGCCTTTTTCCAGCGCGTCCGCGCCGAATACCTCCGGCGGGCAGCTGAATTTCCCTCGCGTTTCAGGATCATCGACAGCACACAGTCGATTCCTGACATACAGGACCAGCTGCAGCAGATGCTGCGCCCGCTCCTTTCATAAACAAGCCTTTTTCCATCCCTTTCACGTGCGGGTTGGCGGTTTTTCCAATCGGCCTCCTGTGCGCCGGATGCCCGTACCGGCCTCCTCAGTTTTTCTCCCTTTTCATCTTTGTTAGTGCTATTATGAAAAAAATTACATATTTGGGCGAAAAATGAACCTGCGCCAGCAAAACTGATGACTTCAGGAGAGCACAGGCGTACAACCAGCAAGCGAAGAGGAGGAAGATAATGGGAATAAACAAGGTGACGCTGACATTACAGGAAGACGGTTCTGTTAAATCAACGAACAAGGATGTCGATAAGCGGATTATCAATTATCTGGCATCACAGTTGGAAGCATGGAATCCGACAGTAAGTGGTAAATGGGTGTCAGCCAATATCTTTGAATGCGACCAAGTCTGGAAAGAAAGCGATGTCAAAGCCAATCCGGACTATATTTTCGTCTATGGGGACAATGACCAGCACAAGGGTGAGGGTGGTCAGGCAGTTATCCGTTACGCAAAGAACGGCCTGCCAATCCGGACAAAGAAAGCACCAGGCTATGATGAGGCAGACTACTATATTGATGCCGAATACAAGGAAAACATCAAAAAGCTCGATGAAGACTTTGCCGCTATCAAAAAAGCGCTGGAAGAGGGCAAAAAAGTGGTCATCAGTGCCAATGGCTATGGAAACGGGCTGTCCCGTATGCCGACAAAATGTCCAAGAACATATGAACATCTGGAGAAAAAACTGGATGAGCTGATTCGTGGAGACGGCGGCTGGAGATAACAGCAGCCACACTATAAAGCCGCTTTAATGAACTACTACAGGTTAATACCCTTCGCTTGTTTTTCTCTCTACGATGGGATTAGTGTGC
>JAAZED010000001.1 GCA_012512465.1 Oxalobacter sp.
CAAACCAGAAATGAACTGTTTCTGGTCGAAGGCGATTCGGCAGGCGGCTCGGCAAAAATGGGAAGGAACAAGGAATTCCAGGCGATCCTGCCTTTGCGCGGCAAAGTCCTTAATTCCTGGGAAACGGAAAGAAACCGCCTGTTTGCCAATCAGGAAATTCATGATATTTCCGTTGCCATTGGTGTCGACCCGCACGATGTAAACGACAATCCGGATCTTTCCGGTTTGCGTTATGGAAAAATCTGTATTCTTTCTGATGCCGACGTGGATGGTTCACACATCCAGGTACTGCTTCTGACGCTGTTTTTCCGTCATTTTCCCAAGCTGATCGAAAACGGCAATATCTGTGTTGCCCGTCCACCGCTTTATCGTGTTGATGTCCCCGCCCGCGGAAAGCGACCGGTACAGAAACTCTATGCGCTTGATGAAACCGAACTTTTTGCCATTCGCGATAAGCTGCGAAAAGATGAAGTCAAGGACAGCGCCCTGGCCATTTCCCGCTTCAAGGGCCTGGGAGAAATGAACGCGGAACAATTATGGGAAACCACGCTCAATCCGGATACCCGGCGTCTGCTTCCTGTCACATTGGGCGATATGGGGCAGCAACATTCGGAAGCCCGTTTCCAGATGTTGATGGGCAAAGGAGAAGCCGCTGCCCGCCGGGCGTGGATGGAAGAACACGGCCATGAAGCCCAGGCCGATATCTGATTGACCGGATAACTATGGATATGACACCTCAACCCAGCCTTTTTGATCAATTACAGCCAGAACCGGCAAACGATGACGACGCATTGACACTCGCCAATTTTGCCGAGCGCGCCTATCTGGATTATGCCATTTCAGTCGTCAAGGGACGCGCCCTGCCTGATGTCTGTGATGGGCAAAAGCCTGTCCAGCGTCGCATTTTATATGCCATGAATGAACTTGGGCTTACCACCAGTTCCAAGCCGAGAAAGTCAGCTGCAGTTGTCGGTGATGTGCTTGGCAAGCTGCATCCCCATGGTGACCAGTCTGTTTATGATGCGCTGGTTCGCATGGCACAGGATTTCTCCATGCGCTATCCGCTGATTGACGGACAGGGTAATTTTGGCTCCCGTGACGGCGATGGCGCTGCGGCCATGCGATATACCGAAGCGCGCCTGACGCCGATTGCGGAATTGCTGCTGGAAGAAATTGACCTGGGAACCGTTGATTTTGTCCCAAACTATGACGGCTCTTCTGAAGAACCAAGAATGCTTCCTTCCAGGCTGCCGCTGACACTGTTAAACGGTTCATCCGGTATTGCAGTTGGCATGGCAACGGAAATCCCGCCACATAATCTCGCGGAAATAGCCAAGGCCGTCATCGCACTGATACGAAACCCCAAAATCAGCCATGCCGAGCTGATGGAAATTGTGCCGGGTCCCGACTTTCCCGGCGGTGGACAGATTATTACCGCGTCCGGACAGATCGCAGAAATGTACGAAAACGGCCGTGGCAGCCTCAAGGTGCGTGCCCGTTGGGAAGTGGAGGAAATGGCAAGAGGACAATGGCAGATTGTGGTCAATGAACTGCCGCATGGCACCTCATCACAAAATATCATGGAAGAAATTGAAGAAATGACCAATCCCAAAGTACGCCCGGGCAAAAAATCCCTGTCAGCAGAGCAGAATGCATTGCGGCAGACCATGCTGGGTGTACTTGACAGTATTCGTGATGAATCCAGCCGGGATGCGCCGGTTCGCCTCGTGTTTGAACCGCGCTCGAAACGTCAGGACCCGGAAGAATTCATGCAGTTGCTCCTGTCGCATACCTCACTTGAAAGTAATACCTCGCTTAATCTGGTCATGATCGGCCTGGATGGCAGCCCCAGACAAAAAGGACTGCGCGATATCCTGCAGGAATGGACAACATTCCGCTTTGATACGGTTCGCCGCCGCACAGAGTGGCGCCTGGGACGGGTGGATGATCGCATCCACATCCTGGAAGGCCGTGAAATGGTCCTTCTGAACATTGACAAGGTTATTCGCATCATTCGTGATTCAGACGAGCCAAAGCCAGCGCTGATCAAGGCTTTCAAGCTGTCGGGACGCCAGGCCGACGATATTCTGGAGATTCGCCTGCGCCAGTTGGCCCGGATGGAAAAACTCAGGATCGAGCAGGAGCTGACAGCACTACGGGAAGAAAAAGACACGCTGCATGATCTCCTGAATAATCCGGCCTCCATGAGAAGGAGAGTCATCCGTGAAATCGAAACCGACCAGAAAAAATTCGGCGATGCCCGACGGACCCTCATTGAAGAAGCCAAACGGGCTTTTGTCGAACAGAAAATCATTGATGAACCCGTCACGGTCATCATTTCAGAAAAAGGTTGGGTACGCAGCCGTTCCGGGCACGGGCATAATCTTTCCCAATTGAACTTCAAGGCCGGCGATGCGTTATACGGCACATTTGAATGCCGAAGCACAGACCAGCTTCTGGTTTTTGGGTCAACCGGCCGTATTTATTCTGTCGCCGTTCACCAGTTGCCGAATGCAAGAGGTGATGGCATGCCCATTACCACTTTCATTGAAGTCGCTCCGAATGACCCGATCATGCACTACTTTGCCGGTCCCGCTGACATGTCACTGTTGATCGCTACCAGCGCAGGCTATGGTTTTGGCGCAAAAGTGGCCGACATGACCAGCCGGGTTCGTCAGGGAAAACTCTTTATTGCGCTTGAAAAAAATGAGCAATTGCTTCAGCCTCAGCC
>JAAZED010000089.1 GCA_012512465.1 Oxalobacter sp.
CAGGTCGTGTGACTGACGTCACACTACAGCCGGTTTTCTGCCTGATGCGGCGGGAACTTCTTCCGCATCTTCTGGCTTTTCTTGAAACCGGCCAGCGTAAAATAGATGCCTGGTATGGATCACTTCATGTGGCCCATGCGCACTTCATGGATGAGACGGCATTTCACAATATCAACACACTGGCAGAGCTGGAAACCCTGGAAAAAACAACCGGCAAAAAAGAATAAATTACTTCAAAAAATAATTGCAATGCACTGATTTATAAAAAATAACTTCCAATGAAAAACAAAAGTCATTCATTGCCTGTGGCGCAGGCGCAACGTGTCATCAGTGAAGTCGTTCGTCCGCTCGACATGAAGGAAAAGGTGCCGCTGAAGGAAGCGTTTTTCCGGGTGCTGGCAGAAGATATCACTTCCCCGATTGATGTGCCTTTTCAGGATAATGCGGCGATGGATGGATACGCTTTTTCCGCGAGGGGGCTGGACCTGGGAATAAAGCAGGTACTGAAAATCGCCGGTGCGGCTTTTGCCGGGCATCGCTTTGAAGGCACCCTTGTCCAGGGGGAGTGTGTGCAGATCATGACAGGCGGTGTGATGCCCGAAGGCTGCGATACCGTGATCCAGCAGGAAAATGTGGTGGTGAAAGATGGCACTGTCACTCTCCCTGCCGCGAATGTCTCACCGGGCGCCAATGTCCGGCTGCGCGGTGAGGATGTGAAAGCGGGGGAAACCTGCCTGACAGAAGGGACGCTGCTGCAGCCAGCCCATCTTGGGCTGTTGGCTTCACTGGGCATGGCAGAAGTTGCAGTGAAAAAACGCCCGGTTGTCGCGATTTTTTCAACCGGGGACGAGCTTTGCCCGGTTGGCACACCGCTCTTGGCCGGGAGCATTTACGACAGCAACCGGTATTCGCTTTACGGCATGGTCAAACGCCTGGGCTGCGAGATCATCGATATGGGTGTAGTCAGGGATGATCCCAAACTGATCCGGGCGGCATTTCTTGAGGCGGCAGGCAGGGCCGACGCCATCATCACCACAGGGGGCGTGTCCGTCGGCGAAGCCGACTATACAAAGGAAGTGATGGCCGATCTGGCCGAAATGGCTTTCTGGAATATCAGCATGCGTCCCGGACGCCCGATGGCTTTTGGGCGCATCCTCTCAGGCGAACGGCAAACCTGTGTTTTTGGGCTGCCTGGCAATCCGGTTGCCGTGATGGCCACGTTTTACTTTTTTGTCCGGGATGCGCTCTATTACCTGATGGGAACGTACCCTGCTCCCCTTCCTCGCATGCGGGTCAAAACCGTTTCTCCGCTTTCCAAGCGGCGGGGGCGCACGGAGTACCAGCGCGGCATCCTGGCACCAAATGAACAGGGTGAATGGGTTGTGCGCACCACGGGTGACCAGGGCTCCGGCATGCTTTCTTCAATGACACAGGCCAACTGCATGATTATCCTGCCTGCTGAAGGTGAGGCGGTACCGGCCGGGGATACCGTGGAAGTTGTGTTGTTTGAGGGGCTGGTGTAAGGGAGACAACCCCTACAGCTCTCGCAACTGCCAGCACTGGTTCTGGATACTGTAATAGCGGTCTGTCATGATGTCATCGCTGACGCCATGCTGCGCCATCAGGGCTTCAAGTTTTTCCATGCGCTGGCCAAAGGTGCGCAGTTCGTTGCGCAATGCGGTTTTTTCCGCGTCTGAAAACGGGAGTGCATTGAGGATATCGGCCCAGTTGGCAAGTTCATTGCCGTTTTCATCCACCCATTCGAGGGTACGGGATATGTCATCCCTGTCGAGATACATGGGGGCAAAATCATAAAGCGGCGTCAGCCGGGTTTGTCCATTCACCGTCTGCACAGCGGTGTTGTACGGGCTGTTGTCGGTATTGCCAAGGGCAAGGTTCATGATGTCTCGCCTGAGGTATTCCAGGGTGGCCTGGTGCGGATCGCTCACGTACTGCCGGAGGGTCTCCAGTATCCGGTTATGCGTCACGCCGGTCTCGGGATCAATCAGCCCGGCCAGCGAAACCATGCTTTCCTGCTGGTGGCGGATCACCCTGCCGGACGTGACGAAACGGTCAAAGCGCGGCACGAACAGCATGTCATTTTTCCATTCGGGCATGTCGCCCGTGGTGAAAAGCCCCATATCCCTTGCCAGGCGCATGTAGGCCGCCTCGTGCTGGAGAATGGTCCAGTCGGCCATGTTTCTCGCGCGTGAAAGCTTGAGAATGACATGCCGCGCCACCCTGCTGTCCGGTAGCGTTGCATCGGCATACCAGAGGCCATCTTTCCCCTGCACCAACAGCAGCTTGGGCGCGAGCCCCTGAACACTGGTTGCCCCGGCACTGAATATGCCGTGGGCGTCAAAATGTTCGGCAAAGGCGTCGCTGCGGGAGAGTACTTCTTCTGTGGTAAAGCCCTGCTCCCACCATTTGGGGTCCAACTGCCGCATCCGCACCTTATAGGCATCTGCCGCCTCGCGAACGCGTATCTGCCCGACCGGGTTGATGGCGCCCGTCAGGAGCATGCGCCAGTCAGCCTCCGGGCCGTCAGACAGCTCCAGCACTTCCTGTAGGTATTGTCTGCCATCGCCCTGCGGGATGAGATCAAGCAGAAAGGATGGCCAGTGCGGTAATTCCAGCGAGGTGGATTGCGGACTGAAGCGCAATGAAGGCGCCTGGCGCCCTTCAAAGAGATAATCCGGATGAAAGGTCGTGACAGACGGACTGTTTCTGCCGACGGCGATATCGTCGACCGTGACAGTACAGCATTCCTGCCACCAGTTGTTCTTGAAGATTTCTATCGTGCACTGCATGGCTGTCCGGACAAAAAAGGAAGGTTACCAGGTCAGCGGCGCTGGCTCGTTTTTCCAGAAAATCCAGCGGCGTTCTTCATAGTGGTCGCCATTGCCTATCTGGTATGGCTGCTGTTTCCCGGCATCCAGTTCAATCAGGGAAATAAAACCGGCATAAGTGGAGACTACCAGTTTTTTACCGTCGGGTGACATATCAATGGCGCTGATGGTCGACCCGATGAAATGCTGCCAGCGTGGCTCTCCGGTCTTGCTGCATGCCCGGAGATAGCCATAGGCATCGCCCAGGATAAACTCATCATTGCGGGAAACACCGGCATAGACGCGTGCGCCATCCTGCAGGAGAATGATCCCTTCTTTCTCTTCGTAGTAGTCGGTATTCAACCCGTTGAGCATGGCCGTGGGAACCCCGATTGTCGCCCCGTTATAGAAATGGCAGGCATTTAAGGCCAGCATGTCACTGTCTGCACTGAAAAGC
>JAAZED010000090.1 GCA_012512465.1 Oxalobacter sp.
CCCCGCCACGATCACGCCATAAACGCCGATAGAGGTAATTGTCATGAAAAACAGGACACCGGCATTGAGGTCAGCCAGCACCATTTCCGGTCCAAAAGGAATCACGGCCCAGGCAGCAAGCGCGGGCGCCATGGCAAGCACCGGTGCCAGGTAAAAAAGCTTTTTGTCGGCTTTTTCCGGCACGATGATTTCTTTCAGAATCAGCTTGATACCATCGGCAACCGGCTGCAAAAGTCCGAATGGCCCGGTCCGGTCCGGCCCGATACGCACATGCATCCAGCCAATCATTTTCCGTTCCCAAAGGGTCAGATAGGCGATAAGACCCAGAATCGGCCCCAGCACAAAACCCAGCTTGACCATCGTCCAGACGGGAAACCAGAATTTCCCGAAAAACTGCTGGCCATGGGCATGGATCAGGGCGAGGATTTCAGTCATCATGACGGCCTCACCTGAAGCGGCCCGAACATCGGTCCCAGCATGGCAGTGGACACATGTCCCCCATAAACCCGTACCACATTATCCGGCAAGGTCTTATCGGGCATGGCGTTTAACAGCACGTTGCCCTGCCCCTGGCGAACGGTGACAAAATCATTGGCCTTGATCCCGAATTTTTCGCATACTGCCAGGGGGAGATCAACCCGGTTGGTCATATCAGCCTGTGTCTTCTGCAAAGACGTTGCCCGGCGTGCAATCGGGTCGGAAAAACAGACAGACACATCCGTCAGCCGCTCCAGTTCCATCGGTTCAGTTGGTGTGTACACAGGCGGCACGCCTGAAAAATTATTCAGCCTGCCACTGATATCTCCACCAATTTCTTCCAGAAAGGCATCACGAACGTCTTCTGAACTGTCGTATTCAAACCCGTCCAGTTCCAGGAGATTGCCCAGGACGCGGAGTACCTTCCAGGCAGGACGTGCTTCGCCCAGGGGCCTGACGGCTCCCTGAAAGCTCTGCATGCGCCCCTCACAGTTCACATACGTGCCGGAAGTTTCAGTAAAAGGCGATATGGGCAACATGACATCCGCATAATCCGCACTATGCCGGTAAGGTGACATGACAACAATCATTTTCGCCTTGAAAAAATTCTTCCGGGTCAACAGGGGATCAACGACATCCAGTTCCGGTTCGGCGTGCAAAAGCAGGTAAGCCTGGTGGCATCTCTTGAGAATTTTTCCGGCATTGGCGCTAGCGGGACCATTACTGTTGACCAAAGTGCCGCCGACCATGTTGGCGCCATCCATCAGATATCCCAATTTCGCCCCGGTATTTTTCGCCAGCCACTCGGCCATGGTATGCAGTTCTGACATCTTTGGATGCTGCGCCGCCACATTCCCCATGAAAATGGCGTGATTGCCCGCTTCAAGCAGTGTGTCCGCAATTCCCCTGGCCGCATCAGACGGCACAATATGTTCAAATCCTTCCGGTATCGGCATGCCTTTTATCGCTGCAACGGCAACCAGCACCTGGGCAAGCATGGCAGGCCATTGCGACGGTGCGGCAATCAGCTTGTGGGAAACCGGCATCAGCCAGTCATCATCCACCCCGTGCAGGCTGCTGATAACCGCCCCGCGCCCGGCAGCCCGGCGAAAACGGATCGCCATGACCGGCTGTTCCTTCCGGAGAAACGAGCCAATGATAAAAGCACTGTCCAGTCCATCAATATCGGTCACCGGCATACCCAGCCAGGGGGTCATCTTTCCATCGAGAGAGAAATCCATCCGGCGAAGGCGACAATCCACATTTGAGGATCCGAGACCATTCATAAGTTTTTTCAGGAGCTGCATTTCTTCCAGCGTCGCCTGCGGTGATGCCAGTGCGGCAATGGCATCTGCTCCGTCGTCTGCGCGAATATCCTTCAGTCCGTGAACAATATAGTCCAGCGCCGTAGCCCAGTCGGTCTCAATCCACTGGTTATCCTGTTTGACCATGGGTCGTGTGAGCCTTTGATCGCTATAGAGTCCCTCATAGGAAAAACGGTCACGATCTGAAATCCAGCACTCGTTGATGGCTTCATTTTCTTCAGGCAAAATCCGCATGACCCGGTTATCCCGTGTCTGGACAATCAGATTGGAGCCGAGGCTGTCATGCGGGCTGATGGCATGGTGGCGCACCAATTCCCAGTTACGCGCCTTGAAGCGGAAAGGCTTTGACGTGATGGCGCCAACCGGGCAAAGGTCAATCATGTTGCCCGACAATTCAGACGTTATGATCCGGTCGACCGCCAGTGCAATTTCTGCATGGTCCGAACGGTTCAGCATACCCAGTTCCTGAATGCCGGCAATTTCCTCGCCAAAACGAATGCAGCGGGTGCAATGAATACAGCGGTTCATTTCCTGCATGGACACAAGCGGTCCGGCCTCTTTATAGAGAACGACGCGCTTTTCTTCCTGGTAGCGGGAAACCCCGGCACCATAGCCCACTGACAGGTCCTGAAGCCGGCATTCACCGGCCTGGTCGCAAATCGGACAATCCAGCGGATGATTAATCAGGAGGAATTCCATGACGGCTTTCTGCGCCTCTATCACCCGATGCGTATGGGTATGAACAACCATGCCGAGGGCAACCGGCGTGGCACAGGAAGGCTGGGGGCGCGGCGAACCATCCACATCCACCATGCACATCCGGCAACTGGCCGTAATGGACAGCTTCTTGTGATAACAGAAATGCGGAATCTGCAGGCCCGCCTCAAGCGCTACCTCGAGCACATTGGCTCCGCGCTCGGCCTTCAGCCACTTTCCGTCAATTTCAATGTCAACCGGATCTTTCACAATTGCCCATTCAACCAAAAACCAGACATTGTCTGTAGGTAATATGATGCTCGAATTCCCCCCTGAAATGTTTCAGGAAAGACCTGACCGGCATGGCGGCAGCATCACCCAGTGCACAGATTGTCCGCCCCTGAATGTTGGCCGCAACAGAATCAAGCAGGTCCATGTCTTCAGGCCGGCCCTGTCCCTGCTCCATTCGCTGGATGATGCGGTACATCCAGCCGGTCCCTTCCCTGCATGGGGTGCACTGTCCGCAGGACTCATCGTAAAAGAAATACGCCAGCCTCAGCAATGCCGCTACCATGCAGCGCGTTTCATTCAGGACAATCACCCCACCGGAGCCCAGCATGGAACCGGCCTCAAGGAGGGAATCATAATCCATCGCCGTTTGCATCATGAGGGGACCCGGTACGACGGGAGAAGATGCCCCCCCCGGAATCACCGCCTTGATTTGTTTGCCATCACGCATGCCGCCCGCCATTTTCAGCAATTCTGAAAATGGCGTTCCCATCGGCACTTCATAATTTCCGGGCGAAACAACATCCCCGGAAACCGAAAAAATTTTCATGCCGCCATTGTTGGCCCTACCCAGATCCGCATAGGCCTTTCCGCCCATTTTCAGGATAAAAGGCACATAGGCCAGGGTTTCCACATTGTTTACGGTCGTGGGCTGTCCATACAGGCCACGGGTTGCCGGGAAAGGCGGCCTGAAGCGGGGCTGCCCCCGCTTGCCTTCCATCGATTCCAGCAGCGCGGTTTCTTCCCCGCAGACATAGGCGCCAAAGCCATGAAAGGCATGCAGCTCAAAACTGAAAGCCGTTCCCAGCAGATTTTGCCCGACAAAACCGGCGGCCCGGGCTTCTTCAATCGCTTCCTCAAACCGTTCGTATTCCGCCCATATCTCGCCATGGATATAGTTGTATCCCACACTGGCCCCCATGGCATAAGCCGCTATGAGCATCCCCTCAATGATGGCATGCGGGTTATAGCGCAGGATATCCTTATCCTTGAATGACCCCGGCTCACTTTCATCCGCATTGCAGATGAGGTATTTCTGACCCGCATAATCGCGCGGCATGAACCCCCACTTCAAGCCGGTCGGAAAAGCCGCGCCCCCCCGTCCCCGAAGAGATGACGTCGTAATCTCGGCAATAATCGCTTCAGGTGGCACCCCTTCTGTGAGTATCCTCTCAAAAACGGCATACCCGCCACGGCCCGCATAATCTGCCAGCCGCCAGTTGCTGCCGTTCAATCCGGCAAGCAGCAGGGGCTGGATGTGGCGGCCATGCAGGCAGGTCATTTTTTCAACTCCTCCAGGAGGCGATCAATCTTGCCATTCGACATGCGCATATGCATGCGCTTGTTGTTAATCAGCAGGACAGGGCCATCCCCGCACGACCCCATACATTCCCCTTCAATCAGGGTAAACATGCCATCATGCGTGGTTTCACCAAAACCGATGCCCAGCCTGATCTGCAGGTGCTGGGCAGCCTGTATGCTGCCGGAAAGTTCACAGGGCAGGTTGGTGCAGACCGTTATCTTGTATTTGCCCACGGGGCTGGTATCAAACATGCTGTAAAAACTGGCAATTTCCTCAATGGCAATGACCGGCACATCCAGATAGTCTGCAATTTCCTGCATGATTTCAGGTGAAAGCCAGCGGGTTTCGTCCTGTGCGATTGCCATGGCTGCTATCGCTGCCGACCGCTTCTTCCCGGCAGGGAATTTTGCAATTTCCCGCTCGATTTTTTCGTAAGCCGCATCACTGAGTTTCATTTTTCTTCTCCACCTTAACGGTCAATTTCCCCGAAAACGATATCAATATTGCCGATAACCGATACCGCATCGGCAATCAGGTGCCCCTTGATAAGATTGCCCAGATTCTGCAGGTGGACAAATCCCGGCGAACGGATTTTCATGCGATAGGGCTTGTTTGCCCCGTCAGACACCACATAAATGCCAAACTCCCCCTTGGGGGCCTCCACCGCAGCATAAACTTCACCTGGCGGCACGTGAAATCCTTCCGAAAACAGCTTGAAATGATGGATCATTTCTTCCATGCCGGTTTTCATTTCCTCCCGTTTTGGCGGCGCCACCTTCCGGTCAGATGTCATGACCGGTCCGGGATTGTTGCGAAGCCAGTCAATACACTGCCGGATAATCCGGTTGGACTGGCGCATCTCTTCCACACGAACCAGGTAGCGGTCATAGCAATCCCCGTTGGTCCCGACCGGTATGGCAAAATCCATCCGGTCATACACTTCATAAGGCTGCTTTTTCCGGAGATCCCACTCCACACCGGAGCCCCGCAGCATCGGGCCGGTAAAACCGGCAGCCATCGCCTCTTCGGGCGAAATCACACCCACCCCGACCAGGCGCTGTTTCCAGATACGATTGTCTGTCAGCAGCGTTTCATATTCATCCACATATCCGGGGAAACGGTTGGTGAAATCCTCAATGAAATCCAGCAGCGATCCCTGCCGGTTGGCATTTAATGCCCTGAGCCGTTTTTCCTTGTTCAGGTGCGTCTGCTGATATTGGGGCATGGTATCGGGCAGATCGCGATTCACCCCGCCCGGGCGGTAATAGGTTGCATGCATGCGGGCACCACTGGCCGCTTCATAGCAATCAAACAGGTCTTCTCTTTCCCGGTAGGTATACAGAAAAACCGCCATGGCACCCACATCCAGTGCCTGTGCCCCAAGAAAAAGCAGGTGATTAAGCAGACGGGTAATCTCGTCAAACATGACGCGGATATACTGTGCACGAATCGGCACTTCAACGCCCAGAAGCTTCTCCACCGCCAGGACATAGGCATGTTCATTAGCCATCATGGAAACATAATCCAGCCGATCCATGTAGGGCAGCACCTGCAACCAGGTTTTCTGCTCCGCCAGTTTTTCGGTTCCGCGATGAAGCATGCCGATATGCGGATCGGCATGCTGGATAACCTCACCATCCAGCTCAAGAATCAGCCGCAATACCCCGTGGGCCGCGGGATGCTGCGGGCCAAAATTAACCGTGTAATTCCTGATTTCAACCATTATCGTCTGCCGTAATCATCTTCCCGGATCACACGGGGGGTAATTTCACGCTGTTCAATTGTCACCGGCTGGTAAACAACCTTGCGTTTTTCTTCGTCATAGCGCATTTCGACAAAACCATGAACCGGAAAATCCTTTCTCAACGGATGCCCGACAAAACCATAATCGGTCAGAATCCGCCGCAGATCGGGATGTCCCTCAAACAGGATGCCAAACAGGTCAAATGCCTCGCGTTCAAACCAGTTGGCTGCCGGCCAGATACCGGTCACTGTCGATACCAGTGGCATATTTTCATCCGGGACAAACACGCGCACACGCAAGCGCCGATTATGCGCCAGGGAAAGCAGGTGGACCACAACCGCATAGCGCGGCCCCTCATACGAGCCATTGCCATATTCCGCATAATCCATGCCACACAGGTCAATCAACTCTTCAAATGACAGGGCAGGCGTCTCTTTGAGCATCTGCATGACATCACGGTAATCGGCAACATCAACAACCAAGGTAACCTCTCCCAGCAGGCAGGTACACGAACGGATACGGTCGCCAAGATGTTCCCGCAGCGTTTCCTGTAACTGGCTGAGTCTTGTGGTCATGTGCTTTGCCTGGCCCTATCGTGCAATGGTATTTGTACGCTTGATCTTGTTTTTCAACTGGATGAAAGCATACAGGAGTGCCTCGGCTGTCGGGGGACAACCCGGCACATAAACATCCACCGGAACAATCCGGTCGCAGCCGCGCACAACGGAATAAGAGTAATGATAATAACCGCCACCGTTGGCGCATGACCCCATCGAAATCACCCAGCGCGGCTCGGCCATCTGGTCATAAACCCTTCTCAGGGCTGGTGCCATCTTGTTGCACAGCGTTCCGGCCACGATCATCACATCGGATTGCCGGGGCGTCGGCCGGTAAAACGTACCATACCGGTCCAGGTCATAGCGTGAGGCACTGGCATGCATCATTTCAATCGCACAGCAGGCCAGGCCAAAAGATACCGGCCACAGCGAGCTGGTTCGCCCCCAGTTGATCACCGTATCAAGTGAGGTCGTTATGAATCCTTCATTGAACAAACCATCCAGCGCCATATCACTCCCAGTCAAGCGCCCCTCTTTTCCATATGTACCAGAGCCCGATGGCCAGCTCGGCAATAAAAACCAGCATGGCAATCAGGCCTGCCAGACCGACATCGCGCATGGCGGCAGCCCATGGAAAAAGAAACGCTGTTTCCAGATCAAACAGAATAAAAAGAATTGCAATCAGATAGTAACGCACATCAAACTTGACTCGCGCGTCATCAAAAGCAGGGAATCCGCACTCGTATTGTGCATTTTTTTCCATATCGGGATGATGAGGGCCAAGCAGTCGCCCCATCAGCAGGGAAAATCCTCCGAAAGCCACGCCAACCAGCATGAACAGAAGGACGGGGAAATAAGTTTCAGTGATCACGTAAGCCGCCCCTGCCTGAAGGCCTTGATGTCGAAAGAACAATGAAAAAAAGCATCGGATCTGCCTTGCTCAAACAGGCATCGGGCCTGTTCAGGAAGCAGCCGGAAGATGCGCAACGGCCTGAAAAAAGTGAAAAACCATCAACATTCATACTAAGGTTATATGATACACGTGAATGGCTTTTCCCAAAAGATCAAAATCACACCGTACCGCTGATGTAACGGTAAAATATTTGATACGAAAAGCGCTGTCATCCGCATTGACCGAATGGATAGAGACCCTCATGAAAATCTGTGCCCGCCTCTTCTGTTTCTCGATTCTGCCTTTTCTGGCAGCACTGCCTGTTTTCGCAATAGCCCAAAGCGATGTCACCTCATACGACCAGTGGCAGGCGCAGGTCATATCCACCCAGGAACTGAAAAAGGCGGAAAAACGGCTTCAAACTGCCTATCAGGCGGCAAAAAAAGCACTGGGTGAAAAAACCACTGAAGCCGGGCTGCTGTCCCGTGAGCAGCAGGCATGGGACAAGGCACGCCGTGCCCAGGCGCTTATAAAAGGTGCGCCGGGGTCTCCGGCATTTAACCAGGAATTGATCTCCCAGGCTAAAGAGCGTGTCCGCCTGCTGGATGCCATTACCAAAAAAGGGCGGGTTCTTTCCTATCATCAGTACCAGCTCACCCCGGGACAGGCCATGACCGGTTTTATGCGGGTGTGGCAGTATGAAGACGGGCACGCGCATGTGATTATCCACACCCGGCATGATGAAAACCCTGTCCAGTGTGAAATCAATACGGAATCCGCCAGGCATGAAAACGGAGCCGTCACATTTCATGCAACAGGCCAGCATCCGGTTTCCGGCACCATTATCCCTTACGACCAGGGATACCGCGCACGGGTGGAAATCAATGAGGGCACACAATACTGTCCCCAGGGAACAGACATCACGGGACTTTACGTCCGGGCCGATATGCCCGTCCCTGCCGGGGATGCCACCTTTGAAAACGTGGCTTCCTGCGAATTGGGTGAAGACCACTCACAGGCTCTGCGCGTTTTGCGAAGCCAACCGGTGGGTGATTCCCATATCTATTACATTGAAAGTAAAAAAGGGCTGCGGCCCTTAAGCCTCTTTGCCGGAGAGAGTATTGTCAAGCCTTATGAAGCGCTTGAACATTCCCGTGGCAGCCAGGTAAGAATCAGCTGTGCCGGCGAAAAGGAAAAGGTGCTGCTGATCAGCGGTGAATTCTGGTCCAATTTCATCAATATTTTTACCTTCCGGTACAACACGGCCCATCGGGAATGGCAAATTCTGTATACTGCCCAGCGCGGCGAACCATCGCTCATTTACCTCAATAATGACGAGATGCGCCTCATCATTCCCAACCCGGATGCCACGGCACCGGGGAATTACACTGTTCGCAGCCATGTTATCGGCAAAGGCTACAGCCGTTATGATGACAAGGGAAATTTGATGGATTCGGACAGCCTGCCTGACCCGGTGGGCTTTACGGTAATCCCGATCAGAAATAACCTGTCCTTCTGAACCGGAAAAAGCAAAAGATCATGCCCCTGACACCACGCAGCCTGCTCGAGGAATATCAGACAACAGCTGAGGATGCCTTGTCCCGTGAAGAAACACTCATCAGCATCCGATTGTCCGGTATGAGCGCCATGATTGACGCGGAAAACGGGTTGTGGATCAACGAAATGTGCATGGGGGAATACGACAGCATCTATGCGCAAAACCGGATCAGGGAACTGTCAAAAAAAGAATGAAAGCGACGCGCAAATAAAAAAGCGGATCCATTGATCCGCTTTTGGTTTTACCAGCAACCGGCATTACTTGTTGTGGCCATAAATACCACCCGCAACACCACCCAGTGCGCCACCAATCAGGGCGCCTGTTCCGGCGTGTCCCCCTGTCAGCGCGCCAATACCGGCACCCGCAGCAGCACCAACTGCTGCGCCGGACAATGCTCCCTGCTGCCCACTGCTCATATTCGTACAGCCAACCAGCGCAGCAAAGCAGGCCACCAGTGTCATTGTTGTCATTTTTTTCATATCAGTTTCCTCCCCTGGCGGCAGGCTTAATATTTTTCAACGGCCTTTTCTCTGCCTTGTAATTCAGGCTGTTCAGTTTGGCCTTACTGACCTTTTCCTTAACCTGCGGCTGTGCATAGGCATACCAGAGGTACTCTACCAGTGAAAGCTGGAGATTATCAGGGTTGGCGGCAACATAAGCCTCAATATTGTCGTAAATGTTTTTCAGGGTAACGCCATCGAATCCCCTGACCCAGGTATTGACAAGGCTGTCCTCCAGTTTCAGCGGTTTTTTCCCCTGCCACTGTTTTTCCATTTCAATCGCAGAGG
>JAAZED010000091.1 GCA_012512465.1 Oxalobacter sp.
GTTTTCATGCATTTTAATCAAAGTTTAAGATAACTCATCAGCATGCTCAAAGCACATGCTGATGAGTTGTTCTCGGCTGTTTTTAAGAATTAAGAAAGCGAAGGCTGGAACCAGAAAACTGTTTTCAGCAGGCCATCCCTCTAATGTGTCGTTTTTAGGCAACGAGTTGAAGTTTTATTGCCTGCAGGGCCGTAAGCATGAGAGAAAATGGTTTATCCTGAAAAGGATAGGAAATACACCAAAAAGGAAATAAAAAACGAAAAACGCAATAAAAAGAGCGGCAAGCCGGACTCAAAAGGTACCGGAAAGGAAATGATCAAACCCTCATTTAAGTCGCCGGAAATACACTCAAGAGGATAAAAAATGAAATATGCGATTATTGGTGCTGGTGCGATTGGAGGCTATGTAGGCGTCAAGCTGGCTTTGGCTGGAGAGGATGTCACCTTCATCGTACGGGGGGCCAACCTCGATACCATCAGGAAACATGGCGTAAAGCTCATCATGAATGATGGCACCGAGCTTGTCGCAAAAGACGTAAAAGCCACAAACGACTATGATGAGGTAGGGCCGGTGGATGTTGTCATCCTGGCCATGAAAGCCCATCAGGTTGAGTCTGTTGTGAACGATGTGCCCAAACTTTTTGGGCCTGACACCGTCGTTGTCACCATGCAAAACGGTATCCCTTACTGGTATTTTCACAAGCACGGCGGCCCCTATGAAGGCGCCCGTATTCAAAGTGTTGACCCGACAGGCCAGATCTCGGCCAAGATTCCGGCTGACCGGGTGCTGGGCTGTGTTGTCTACCCTGCTTCTGAACTGATTGCGCCTGGTGTCATCCGGCATATTGAAGGTGATCGTTTCCCCGTTGGCGAATTGGATGGTACTGTTACGGAGCGGGTTCAAAAAGTTGCTGACTCCTTTATCAAGGCCGGTTTCAAGGCGCCGATCCTGGAAAACATCCGTTCTGAAATCTGGCTCAAGCTGTGGGGCAACCTGACTTTCAATCCCATCAGTTCACTGGCTCATTCCACGCTCGTGGACATCTGCCAGTACCCGCTGACACGGGAACTCGCTGGCGACATGATGATCGAAGCACAGCGTATTGCCAATAAACTCGGCATTGAATTCCGTGTGCCGCTTGAAAAACGCATTCAGGGTGCTGAAAAAGTCGGCAAGCACAAAACCTCCATGCTGCAGGACGTGGAGGCCGGACGTGAGCCGGAAATTGATGCATTGGTGGGCTCGGTTGTGGAGCTGGGGAGAATCACCCATACCGCCACTCCTCACATCAATACCGTTTATGCACTGGTCAAGTTGCTGGCCAAAACCATGGATGAAGAAAAAGGACGCGTTCGCCTTGAGGGTGAAAACCCTTCTTCAGCACACTAACGCTGACAAAAAGGATTTTGCCCCTGTTGTGAATAAGGCACAACAGGGGTTAATAATTTACCCAAAGCCTCAAAAATGAGGGAAAATAACTCCTTGGGACATTTCCGTCTGTTGTTCTTTGAACAGCATGATCAATCAATTCAACCCTTATAGAGACAAAAATCATGGTAGCGCCATCCCTCGACAAAATTACATCATTTACTCCGCCTCAACGTACCCTGATGGGACCAGGCCCTTCTAACATCAATCCCCGCGTACTGTCAGCCATGAGCCTGCCGGTCATCGGTCACCTTGATCCGGCTTTTGCCGGCATGATGGAGGAGCTGAAAGTCCTGTTACGTTACGGATTTCAAACCAAAAACCCGCTGACTTATCCTATTTCCGGCCCGGGTTCTGTCGGCATGGAAAACTGTTTTGTGAATATGGTTTCTCCTGGTGACAAGGTCATCGTCTGCCGCAACGGCGTCTTTGGTGGCCGTATGATCGAAAACGTTGAGCGTTCTCGCGGCATCCCTGTCATCATTGATGACACCTGGGGTGAGCCGGTCGACCCGAACAAGGTGGAAGATGCACTGAAGAAAAATCCTGATGCCAGGATCGTCGCTTTTGTTCATGCTGAAACCTCGACCGGCTGTGAATCAGATGCCAAACTGCTGGCACAAATTGCGCACAAGCATGATGCCATGGTCATTGTGGATACAGTTACTTCGCTGGGCGGATGTCCGGTGCTGGTGGATGAATGGGAACTGGATGCGGTTTATTCCGGGACGCAAAAATGTCTTTCCTGCGCGCCAGGCCTTTCCCCGGTAACGTTTTCCGAAAGGGCTGTTGACTACGTTACCAAGCGGAAAGACAAAGTGCAAAGCTGGTTCATGGATTTGAATCTGATCCTGAACTACTGGGGTAATACGGCCCGCACTTACCATCACACTGCGCCGGTCAATGCGCTTTATGGTCTGCATGAAGCAATGGTTATGGTCAAGGAAGAAGGGCTTGAAAATGCCTGGGCACGCCATACCTTGCATCACCAGGCACTGAAAGCAGGGTTCGATGTATTGGGATTGCAATTTGTGGTCAAGGAAGAAAGCCGTCTGCCACAGATGAATCTGGTTACGATACCTGAAGGTATTGATGAAGCCGCTGTCAGGCAGGAACTCTTAAATGAATTCAATCTGGAAATCGGCGCAGGCCTGGGTCCCCTGGCTGGTAAAGTCTGGCGCGTTGGCCTGATGGGGTATACTGCCCAGAAGGAAAGTGTCATATTGTGCCTGTCCGCGTTAGGTTCAGTGCTTGCCAGAAAAGGCTATGCTGTCAACGCTGGTGCTGCGGAGGCCGCTGCACTCAAGGTTTACGCTGCTCAAAAATAAGCGGCTGCAATCAAATAGAAAAGCCCGGAAGCGACTGCTTTCCGGGCTTTTTTACGCACTGTTTTCTCAGAACTAGAACTGATCGTCTGATGCACCCAGACGCTTGCCCGGGTTCAATGCCTCCAGTGCCAACAGCGCTGCCGCCTGATCCGCATTGGCAAACGTCTCCTGAATATGGTGATACAGATCGGTAACCAGTGAGGTAACTGGCAATCGCAGTCCGGCATCCCTTGCTGCGGCGAGGATATTATCCATATCTTTTACCTGGCTTTTGACCTGTCCACCAGGAACAAAGTTACGATCCAGCATGCGCTGGCCATGAACCTCAAGGATGCGGCTTTCGGCGAAGCCTCCTCTGATCGCCGCTCTTACAGCTGCCGGGTCAGCCCCCCCGGCCTGCGCCAGGAGTAACGCCTCTGCAACAATACTGATGGTGCCTCCGACAATCAACTGATTGCACAGCTTGGCGAGCTGCCCGCACCCGGCAGGCCCGACCCGTGTCGGATGCCCCATTATTTTCAATACCGGCTCGGCCCGCTCAAAATCGGACAGGGCACCACCCGCCATGATAGCCAGCGTTCCGGCTTCGGCTCCCAGCACACCACCGGAAACCGGTGCATCCAGAAAGGAAACATGGTGTTTTTTAAGCAAATCGTGAATTTGCAAGGCTTCGGACTGCCTGGTGGAACTCATGTCAATCACAAGTGTGCCAGGCCGCAACAAGGGAAGTATGGAAGTGATTACCTGAAGGACAACAGGCCCGTCTTCGAGCATGGTAATCACAATATCCGCAGAACGCGCCGCATCCGGCATATCGGCAATCCGCGCACCAACCCCTAGCAGGGGTTCGGCTTTTGCGCGTGTACGGTTCCAGGCAGCAAGAGGATAACCGGCCAGGCTGATCAGGGATGCCATGGGCAATCCCATTAAACCGGTTCCGAAAAAAGAAATCTGCGGCAGATTTTCTTTCGTCAAGCCTGGCCCGTCACAATGGTAGGTAGGTTATTGGATAATACGGTAAAACCGGATTACCAGCGATACGCCGCCCTCAACATCAGCAGGTTTTCACCACTGTTGTGAGAACCAATACCGGCATTGGAATAGTGCTGCACTCTCAGACCAAGGTCAATATTGTTGTCAAAGACATAGCCCACACCCAGATGTTCGGTAAACTGGAAGGAAATACCCATGTTGTTACCGGCATTGTTGTATACCTTTGAGAAGAAAGCGACACCAACACCACCTTCAATATATGGACCTTTTTTGTCGGTTTTCATGAAGCGGAAAACCGGTGTCAGACCGACAACGGCAATTTCCTTGTCTTCATCCTTGTCTTTCCAGTCTGACGCATGCCACCAGGCGGCATTCAGGTCAAAATACCCATCAAGGCTTGTGCCGTTGGAATTGAACCAGTGCTGGTTCCAGTCCCATTGCAGACCGACACGGGTGACAACCAGATCATCTTCACCCATACCCACTTCAAGCGACACGCTGTCCGGTGTCAGGTCAACCGCATGACTCGTACCCTGAACGGCAAAAAATGCCAGTCCGGCTACCAGTGCGATGGCGCCGCGTTTCAAAAAGTTCATAACCCACCTTTCCTTAATTAAGTTGACTCTAAATCTGTTCTGCCAGTGTTGAGGCAAGTCCTGTATATGATGCAGGCGTCATTGCCATCAGTTCTTTTTTTACCGCTTCAGGCAATTCAAGCCCTGCAATGAATTCATGCAGTTCCTGCCTGGTAATTCCCCTGCCGCGCGTCAGTTCTTTCAAACGCTCATACGGGTTTTCTATGCCATACCGGCGCATGACTGTCTGCACCGGTTCAGCGAGAACTTCCCACGCGTCCTGAAGATCTGCGGCAATTTTTTCCGCATTGACCTCCAGCTTGTTCAGCCCGCGCAGACAACTGTCATAAGCCAGCACCGTATAACCAAGCGCCATGCCAATATTGCGCAATACAGTTGAGTCCGTCAGATCACGTTGCCATCGTGAAATCGGCAGCTTCTCAGCCATATGCCGCAACAGCGCATTAGCCAGCCCAAGGTTGCCTTCCGAATTTTCAAAATCAATCGGATTCACCTTGTGCGGCATGGTGCTGGAACCGATTTCTCCGGGTCTGGTTATCTGTTTGAAATAGCCCAGAGAAATGTAACTCCAGATATCCCTGTTCAAGTCTATAAGAATTGTATTGGTTCGCGCAATAGCATCAAACAATTCCGCAATGTAATCATGCGGCTCTATCTGGATGGTGTACTGGCTGAAAGTCAGGCCAAGCCGCTTTTCCACTACCTCCCTTGCGAAGCTTTCCCAGTTAAAATCAGGGTATGCCGACAGGTGGGCATTGTAATTGCCTACCGCCCCATTCATTTTCCCCAGGATTTCAACGACTGTAATTTTTTTTCTGGAGCGTTGTAATCTTGCAACAACATTCGCTATTTCCTTGCCCAGTGTCGTCGGGCTGGCCGTTTGCCCGTGAGTACGCGAGAGCATCGACAACGCCGCATAACGATGCGCCAGATCGCGCAACCGGTCAATGATCCCGTCCAGGGCAGGCAAAACCACCTGGTCTCTCGCCGCCTTGATCATCATGCCATGGGAGGTATTGTTGATATCTTCGGACGTGCAGGCAAAATGAATGAATTCCGCCGCTCCCTGCAATTCTGCTGTTATCGCCGCATCAACATTTACCTCGCGTGGGTTCAGCTGTGCCAACTCTGGCGGCAGACCTAGACCAAGCGACTCTTTCAGCCAGTATTCGACTGCCTTGACATCATGGTTGGTAATCGCCTCAATTTCCTTGATGCGGGCAGCATCATTCACGGAAAAACGATTGACCAGTTCATCCAGAAATGCTTTTGCCTTATCGGAAAAAGGCGTTATCTCGGCAAAACCGGCCTGTGACAATGCCTGCAACCACATTACCTCAACCCTGACCCGGTAGTGCATAAAGCCGGCTTCTGACAGGATGGGACGCAGGTTGTCCGTTTTGCTGACATAACGCCCGTCAAGCGGAGAAAGTGCGGAAAGCGAAGAAAGAACGGGAGAGGGGGAAAGTTCCATTATAAAAAACACAAGTAATAAAGAATCATCTGTAAGCAGAAAACAATTGGTAATTTTATCATTACGCTAGAAGAAAACCGCACTCCCCGTCATGGCAGAAAATCTTTTGGCAAACACAATGCTATAATCGCAGCCTGTTTTTATCCTGAGTAAGCGCAAATTATCATGAAACTGATTGGCACAACAACCAGTCCTTATGTTCGAAAAGTACGCGTTGTTCTGAACGAGAAAAAAATCGATTATGTCTTCCTGCTTGAGGATCTGAGTGCATCCGACAGCACATTAAGTGAATTCAATCCGCTGGGCAAGGTTCCCTGCCTGGTTATGGAGGACGGCAAAATACTGTACGACTCCAGTGTCATTGTGGAATACCTGGATACCATCACGCCGGTTGGCAAACTTTTCCCTCCCGGCGGAAGAGCACGGGCTGACGTCAAATGCTGGGAAGCGCTGGCTGATGGCGTCATGGATGCTGCTGTGCTGGCAAGACTGGAAGAAACCAAACGGCCGAAGGAACAGCAAAGTGCGGCATGGGTCCAGCATCAACTGGGCAAGGTTCACTCTGGGCTGAAAGCCATGTCGCAGCAGTTGGGTGAAAAAAACTGGTGCCACGACAACACCTATTCTCTTGCCGACATCGCTGTTGGATGTGCGCTGGGCTGGCTGTCTTTCCGTTTTGATCAAATTGACTGGCAAAGCGACTATGAAAACTTGGTCAGACTTTTTGAACGCCTGTCAGAACGCGCGTCTTTTCAGGAAACCATACCGGTATAACAGCAGCAACCCGTCAGATTGATGCCGGCACGCTGCCTTCAATAATTCCGCCCCCCAGACAAACCTCGCCCTGGTAAAACACGGCGGATTGCCCCGGGGTCACTGCCCATTGCGGCGCTTCAAACCCGGCAGAAAACTGCGTGTCGCCCGACAGGCTGAGCTGACATGACACATCATGTTGTCGATAACGCGTCTTGACTGCCACCATCCCTTCATCGGGTGACATGCCGGCTATCCAGCTGGACTGGCCTGCGTGCAACTCGGAAGACAACAGCCAGGGATGGTCATGCCCCTGCACGGCATAGAGTACGTTTTCCGCAATATCCTTTTTTGCCACATACCAGGCATCGCTTGTGCCATCGGCCTTCTTGTGCGCCTTCAGGCCGCCGATTCCAATGCCTTTGCGCTGCCCGATTGTATAAAAACTCAGGCCGACATGTTCGCCGATGATCTCGCCATCCGGCGTTTTGATTGGCCCGGGTTCATATGACAGATAACGATTCAGGAAAGCACGAAAAGGGCGTTCACCAATAAAACAGATGCCGGTCGAGTCTTTCTTTTTCGCATTGTGCAGGCCCAGCTTTTCTGCAATCCGGCGCACCTCGGTTTTCGGAATTTCACCCAGCGGGAATAGTGTTTTCGAAAGCTGCTGCTGGTTCAGGCGATGCAGAAAATAACTCTGGTCCTTGCTGGCATCTTTTGCTTTCAACAGTTCATACAAGCAAAA
>JAAZED010000092.1 GCA_012512465.1 Oxalobacter sp.
CAGCCAGACACCCCCGCGCTTCCTGAAGTAGTTGTCCGGCTGCTTCTGCTCAACCGGAATGGCGGGGACGGAGATTACCGATCCCGATTCATAGACCGTCCTGAGTAGGCAGTCTCCCGGCAAGGTGCGTTGGCGGATGGCGGTGATGTTGCGGCCAACCATTGTGTCCATTGCATCGCAGACCTCCTTGGCGTGGCGCTTGTAAAGGTCATAGACCTTCTGGGCCACTTTTCCGGAGTTCCCATTAAGGTAGCGGAAGACCCGACTGACCTCGCTGAATCGGGCGATAAACTGGGTGATGTCGTCCTGCTCGCGTACCTGATTGGCACGCTCCAGGTACGCGGCTGTCATGATCTTGTCCTCGTCCTTGCTTCGGCTTTGGGTGAAGATGTCGGCTTTATAGGCTTCCACTGGGTCATATTGATCGGCTTTTGCCGCAATCATGGCAAAACGCCTGTCGATACACTGGGAACACGTTCCGCAATGCGTATGGTGATTGGTCATCTCCCAGGTATGGGTGCAGGTGGTCGATGCCGCGATCATGTCCTGGCATCCTGCCTTGGTGATCACCTCGATGACACCGGCCTTGGTTTTCCAGATGTAGGGATTCTCAATCGTGAACGGTTCGCCAGCCACCAGGCTGATGATTTCCTGAAAACCTCGGATCACCCTGGGGTGGGTGGTGCGTGTTGCCCGGCCGCCGACTACCTGAGCGCAGACCGGCAGATTCAAACTGATGACCCCGTTTTCGTAAAAACGGACGCTTTTCAGATTGAGCATTTTTGCGATGGTCGCCCCGATAGACACATAGAGGAAGGATCGGCTGCGCTGGGTGTACTCGTAGTTCAGCCCCTTGTTCTTGTTGACCCGGACGCCGATGTGTAGCGGGGCGTTTTCCCCAGCCTTGTCGGCAATCATCTTTTCCAGTCGCTGGTGGCGCGTGTTGAGCTTCGGTGTCGACTTGTGGGTAACAAGGACCACCTTGTGTTTTTCATTCAGAACTTCATCGATGGCTCCCGCCAGCGAGTCCAGCCCACCTGAAAACATCACTACCTGTTCCGGATAGCCGAAGAGCCGTCCGTCATCATCAAATTTCAGATATCCCTGGAATGCCTGAGCCTCTTTCAGTTTGACGAACTCGAAGTGATAGTTGTCGTCAGACAAGAAACCAAGCGTGGAGCGCAGCGCCTGGTGGATATCGTCTCCGTTCCAAAAATCTGGCTTCCGCACCGGGATGATGAAGTGCAGATCCCTGCGCCAGCCATGGCCAAAAGAATCGACGTCGTCGGCCCCTCGTGGGATGGCCTGATCGGCACTGTAAACGTAGGTGGCGATTTCGAGCAGGTCCTGGAAAGAATCAGGCACGTCCTTGCTCATCTTTTTGTGGATGTCTTCAATGCGTAGGGTGATCTTGTCCGGCCCATCCTTGCCCCAAAGGCGCAGGCGCAGATCACGGTCAGGATTTTCTTCAATCCCATCGGTCGGTGCGTTCCCACAGATGATATATCGTTTATCTTGCATCGGCTCGCGCTCCTTCTTTTAGCTCGTCCTTCATCTTTTTCAGCGCGTAAGAGGCGAAGCCATTGGAAGACTCCCTGGAGATGTCACCACCTTCTTCGTACCTGTGCTTCGAAAACCAATCTGCTGAAAACTGCTCGACGATCAGGGACGCCTCTTTACAGTGCGTGTTCAGAGCCTTCTCGAATTGTCCCATTTCATTCATGGTGGCAAAGCGCTGGCCCTCGCCCAGATGGGTAGCCAGCGTTTTTGAGAGGAAGTAGTTCATGCTCTCGTTGGTCAGCTTGGCGAAGAAAGTCCGCGACAGCTCTCCGAACTCCCGCTTTTTCCCGAGCGCTGCCAGTGCGGCCCGAACATCATCTGGCCCGGGGGCGAAGAGAGACGGCAGTTTTGGTGAGATGTGCTCTACCAGGGCTCCGACCAATGCACGCTGAGACATTTCACCGAGGTCGGATCGGCCACCGTTGGACTCCAATTTGTTATCCAGGGCCTCGGAGACTGCGGCTGCAAGATCGGGAAGGGATGTATCCTGCGGCAGGTTGACGCCGAGGGATTGGAGATGCTCGCCGAGGTTCTCCTTTTTTGCGGCAATGGCGAGTTGCGTCATCAACCAGACCGCCTCGGTGAACCCCTCATCGTTGAGCACGAAGGTGAATGCTTTATCGGCTGCCCGGATTGTTGCGTTTGCGATTTGGGACACGTCGGCACCGGCCGTGATCAGGCCGACCACCTCTTTCCATGCCCTCGACCTCGGAAGGCTTCCAAGTCTGACGTGCCCCATGTCGATCTCCTTATTTTTCGCGACCCAGCATCGTTATTCGGGCCTCCTGATGACGACGATGCTTCGGGCCTTACGAGCTTCTTTCTTCAAATAGCCTTTACGGACCAGTTGAGCGATCTGCTCGTGGGCGCTCGCGTGACTGATACCGAGGACTTCCGACAATTCTTTCACCGTTGGCGGCAACCCCTTTTCATCGATGATTTGGCAAATGACCCTCAGCGTCCTGGCCTGCGGGTCGGTTATTTCCGATAACTTTTTCTTTCCCATGGCGATTGCTCCGTGTCATGGCCACTGAGCGGATTAGGCCCATCTTATGGTTAAAAAATATACGACCTGATGAATATCAGGTCAATCAAAAAAACAGGACTTTTCATCTGATTCCGTCATCTTGCACGTCCCTCCGGTAGGTAACGAACGCAAGTCCGGTTAAAGCCGGGCACAACCAGATAACCGACCAGAGGCGGAGCTGAGGCGGTTGTGGGTGCCATCGAACGCGCATCCCGACCGCCACCGTTTTCTGGCATTCACACCATCCAGCCCCCCGGTCCCACCGGAGGTGTTCGATGTTGGATGTACAGGAAATGAATGATGGGCCGGGGCTTGATGACCTTGGCGAAAACGGCAAACCCGGCCGCCTGTCGGGTGAGGCGAGGCTCCAGTCAGCCGCCTCGATTCTGGCCACGGCGGTCCTGCGCCGAAAGGCCAAAAAAGCATTTGTGGGCAATGAGTTAGATGTTTTCGAAGATTCTTCCCCTGTGCTCGGAGAAGGACTTGATTCATTGCCGGAACAGAGCATTCATTCATGACAACTCGTCCGGAAACCAAAATAAGGAGTTGAAAATGAATGAGTTACAGAACGCC
>JAAZED010000093.1 GCA_012512465.1 Oxalobacter sp.
GGCCAATACAGGTATTGATGAAGAGAAGGCCATCAGGGTCATGATGGATCAGTACGAAGTCGTACGGGATATGTATCATGGTTTTGACTATATCTCTGCGCTGAACGGAACACCTCAGGAACGACTGAAGATGATGGCAGGGGCCATTGAGTGGATTCTGGACAAGCAACAGCAATGGGCAGAAAAGGAAACGTCCCGTGATGGCAAAAAGACGGCGCACCGTCGCTATCAGGATGCCGTGCTGGTATTATCGAAAGCCTTTTCTCTCTCTTCTTCATCGGAAAAGGCTAAAGAAATTCGCGAGGAAGTGGGTTTTTTTCAGGCGATCCGGGTGGCTTTGGTCAAGAGCGAGACAGGTTCAGGGGGGGGCGGTGCTGAGCGGGAACTGGCAATCCAGCAAATTGTGAGCCGTGCGGTTGTTTCGACTGAGATTGTCGATATTCTGAAAGCTACCGGAATCAAAAGCCCGGATATTTCTATTTTGTCAGAGGAATTTCTGGATGAAATCCAGAAAATGGACCGGAAAAATCTTGCAATTGAGGCATTACGCAAATTGCTTAATGATGGCATCCGCTCGCGCAGTAAGACAAACGTAGTGCAAACAAGGGCCTTCTCTGAACGTCTAGAAGATGCGATAGCACGTTATCACGCCAATGCGTTAACGGCACTTGAAGTTTTGCAGGAACTAATTTCTCTAGCGAAAGATATCCGTGCTGCCCGCCAGCAGGGGGAAGAGTCCGCCTTGTCAGATGATGAAATCGCCTTTTACGATGCACTAGCTGAAAATGAAAGTGCTGTGGATGTGATGGGTAACGACAAGCTCCGCGTGATTGCGCACGAGTTACTGGTGAGCCTAAAAGAAAACGTATCGGTTGATTGGGCGCAACGAGAATCCGCACGGGCGAGAATGCGCGTCCTTGTCAGACGCGTCTTGCGCAAATACGGCTATCCGCCTGACTTGCAGGATGCGGCTGTACAAACGGTGTTGCTACAAGCGGAAGCTTGGTCTTCAAATTGGTCCTCGTATGTCACGCAATCCATATAACCAATCCAATCAAGATCAATATTTCTGGATTGTCTTTCCGCTAAAGGGTTGGAAGGTTGTGCATTTGAAATTGTCGTTATTTTGTGCAGGTAGCATCATGTAAAGCGAATAAATGAGTCAATTGTCAAACCCGACATAATCGGGATACGGCGTATTCGTGACGAAGTTTGTCAATGAAAGTGTACTTTCCCGGATGCTTCAGTAACAGGATGATTTTGCTTTATGATCTGACGAATTGCCTCAAGATTGAACTCTTCTCTATATTTCATATTGCTCATAAGCTCTTCTTTCGCAAGAATATTATGAGGCAATAATCTGTCTACTAAACTCTGGTCGATTTATCATGACAAAATCATAAGCATGTCCGAAAATGGCGAGTATTTCCCAAAAAAGAAGTGGATACTTTCCTTAAGGGAGGCTGGGGGATGTTAAAAGGTGAAGAAAAAGCGTGGTATGCGGCTTTCAAGGCCAGGGATACCCGCTTTGATGGTCGCTTCTTTGTGGGGGTGTCTTCCACGGGAATTTATTGCCGGCCGGTATGCCGTGCGAGGCTGCCAAAAGCGGAAAATTGTACTTTTTATGTCTCGGCTTCAGCAGCTGAGCAGGCAGGCTATCGCCCGTGTCTCTTGTGCCGTCCTGAACTCGCCCCCGGAAATGCACCTGTCGATGCGGTTTCTTCCCTGGCACGCAGGGCGGCAGGACTGCTGGAAGCGGATTACGGAAGTGAGCAAGGTATTGAAAAACTGGCTGATCGGCTTGGCTGCTCAAGCCGCCATTTGCGCAGGGCGTTTGCAGCAGAGTACAGCGTTTCTCCAGTGCAATATCTGCAAACGTGCCGGTTGCTTCTGGCCAAAAGCCTGTTGACGGACACGAATCTGCCGGTAATGAGTGTGGCTATGGCGGCAGGATTCGGCAGTTTGCGGCGCTTCAATGCGCTTTTTAAAAAGCAGTACGGCCTTGCTCCGACGGCAATGCGGAAACAGGTCACCGGCAACAGCAGTCATGATACCCATGTCACACTGACATTGGGCTATCGTCCGCCGTACCAGTGGAAACAGATACTGGATTTTCTTGCCGGGCGTGTCATTGCCGGTGTAGAGAAAGTCGTTGATGATGAATATTTCCGCACGGTCCGGCTTGACGCGAGAGACGGACAGCCTGTGTATGGCTGGATAAAAGTCGGGCATCGTCCCCAAAAAAATGCTCTGGCCGTTACCGTGAGTGCAACGCTGTTGCCGGTGTTGTCCCAGGTTCTGGATCGGGTTCGTCATTTGTTTGACTTATGCTGCGATCCGGATGCGATAGTCGAAACCCTTGCGGTAATGAACAGTATCCGCCCCGGCCTTTGTGTACCGGGTATTCGTTTACCGGGCTGTTTCGATACCTTTGAAATGACGGTGCGTGCCGTGTTGGGACAGCAGATTACCGTGAAAGCAGCTGGGACACTGGCAACGAGGCTTGCACAGGTTTATGGGACAGCTGTCGATACCGGAATAAAGGGCCTCACACATGTTTTTCCTTCGCCGGAGACCCTCCTGTCGCTGGAGGGACAGATAGCGGATCATCTCGGTTTGCTGGGGATTACCCGCGCCAGGGCAAACACGATCCTTGGGCTCGCAAAAACACTGGCAGAAGGCGAGATTGATTTGAGGTTTTGCGCTTAACCGCAAGCCGAGCTGGAAAAGCTGATGATGATACCCGGCATAGGGGCATGGACGGCGCAATATATCGCTATGCGGGCGATCGGGTGGCCGGATGCTTTTCCGCATACGGATTATGGTGTCAAAAAGGCGCTGTCTCCCCATGTGTCGGCCGAGATTCTGGTGTTGGCCGAATCATGGCGTCCCTGGCGCAGTTACGCGACGATCAATTTGTGGAATACATTATAAAAAGGAGACAGTCATGTTTTATCTGACAACCTGTTCATCCCCTCTTGGCAGGATTACGCTGGCAAGTGATGGCGCTCATCTGGTCGGCTTGTGGATCGAGGGACAGAAATACTTTGGGGCTTCTCTTGATGATAATGTGGCAGAAAAACCGGATTTGCCGGTATTTTCTCGTGCAAGGAAATGGCTTGATGCGTATTTTGCCGGTGAAAAGCCGCCCGTTTCCGGTTTGCCTCTGGCGCCACATGGCGGAAGGTTTCGCAAGGCTGTGTGGGATATCCTGTGTGATATTCCCTACGGGGAGTATATGACTTACGGGGAAATTGCCAGGAAAATGGCATCCCGCATGAACAAAAAAAGCATGTCCAGCCAGGCGGTTGGCGGTGCAGTGGGACACAATCCCATCTCTATTATCATTCCTTGTCACCGGGTAGTCGGAAGTAATGGAAGTCTGACCGGATATGCGGGGGGCATCAGCAAAAAAATCAGGCTGCTTGAACTGGAGGGGGTTGATACCTCTCGTTTTTCTGTTCCGGCCAAAGGCACGGCTTTGTGATTGATGCCTGTATGTTATCCTGCCGACCGCCCCTTTGAACGGCACTCTCCCTGAGATAAAAAGATATGATTTTTCTCATTTTCACGTTTCACTGGAAAGATAAAGTACTGCCTTTACTGTTATAGTTCAGGCAATTATGCCAACTGCAGGTTAGACAAGGAGTGAAACAGTAATGAAGCGAAATCTCAGGATGAAAAAACAGCGTCATCTTGTTATCGTATGGGCGTTGGCACTTTTATCCATGTATCCCGTTTCTCCAATTCTTATCATTTCATGATTGCACGGCTCAATTGATTCGTCTGTTGCCTGAAGTTGGTAACTATATCATTTGAAATGTTTTATTTTCTGTTTGTTGTATTAAAATCAATTCAGGGATCAGTCTGCTGCATGGTCCCGGGTACGGGGTTTTTATTATGGATAATCATCTCTTGAATGATCCGACAATATTTTAGGGAGGGACTATGAGAATAAAGACAATGGCAGGTTGTCTGTGCGGTTTGCCTCTTGCCTTGGCATTACTGTTTTCGTCACCGATGGCACTGGCCCAGGAGACTGCAGTAAAAGCTGAGGCCAAAGCTGCGGTAACACAGAAGGATGCGCTCGATTTTCCCGTGATGACGCTTCAGCACTGGAAAGAAGGGGCAACTGAAGCGCGTTACGGTTTTCTGATCGGGTTCACGTCTGCGATTGAA
>JAAZED010000094.1 GCA_012512465.1 Oxalobacter sp.
AGCTCATCGTGGGTTCGAATCCCACCCTTTCCGCCAATAAAACAACGTATTGCAGCATTTTAATGGGTAGCTAAAAAGCGGCCTTTTTAGTTAGTTGTGCGGCAAAATTTGCCAATTCTGCAAAAGCATCACCTGATTTTTCGTATTACATCGTTCAAGGTTTTCTTGGCCAAGTGCGAATATCTTGCCGTGCTTCGCATGTCTTTATGCCCAAGGACAACTCCGACCGTATAAAGGTCTGCACCGGCATTAATCAGGTTCGACGCAGTGCTGTGACGAAGGTCATGAAAACGGATGTTCTGTAGGCCGACTTCATCCATAGCCTTGCGTACGCACTGTTGCATCCATTTTTCCGACCAGGGGATTGGCAGGTATTTCAATGTCGCTTTAAGGTTCGGGTGCATTGGAACAAAACGATCTTCACCGTTTTTTGTGTCCATGAGCAGAAAGCCATCATCCAGAATTTTTGACGTATTGCCAAGCGATAGAATTTCTCCAAGGCGCATACCGGAATAAAACGCGATCCTGACCATTGCCCTGGCATGCCTGTTTCTAGTTGCTCTAGCCACCCGTATCATTTCCTCCCGGGTGATATATTCTTTCCGTTCATTGCGGACAGCTGGAAGCGAAATATCAGGCACATTATCTGTGCCGTGGTATTTGTGAGAGTATTTACAGGCTGCGCGAAGGTATGAGAGTAAATTTCTGATTCGTGCTGGCGACAGGCGATCACGCTCTGCTTCCTCAAATTCCCTGGAGATTTCTGCCAGTTCGGATATATACCGGCCCTCATAATAGCCGTGTATCCTGGCAAGGTCGCGTTCAATTTCAGCGCCTTCTTTGAGATTTTGGCAACGGTGCCGACAATAATTTACGACAGCCTCATCAATCAGGGTTTCGCTTTTGACAGAACCAGTTGCAGATGCGTAGAGCCGCGCGGTTTCTTTTTGGTCGAATGCTTGGGCTTGAGCGCGATTCCACGTTTTTGGAAGTAATTTCGAGAAACGGAATCGTCGGCCATTGATAGTTTTTTTAAACTCAAAGCGCCATCGACGGTTTCTTTTGTCATAACGTACCGACATGATTTGTCGTATTCCTCAATATCCCTTTTGTCAAAACGAACAGTTCGCCCATTACGATAACACGGGATCGGGCCTTTCGGGGCTGCCAGGCTATAAACCGCCCGGCAACTGATTCCGAGAATGCCGGCGGCCTGTTTCACGTTTATGCGATCAGACTGGCTCATAACCTACTCCTCAAAACGGAATATCCGGCATATCAAACTCAATCACCCACACCCACGGATTGGCTTCCCATGATCCGGTGCCGTTCAGTTTTTCCCAGAGGTTTGCATATTCAAAGCGAGCGTAATCGTTCAAATCCCACTCGTTCGGATGCTTATCGCAAAATTTGCCGGGCGATATTTTTCCGGTCAGTCTAAGCAATGGGTGCTTGTCATTTGATACTGGTATTTGCATTCCTTCGGCAAACGCATCCTCACCGCTAATATCCTGCAACCGCTCCACCCGAATATCTGTGATTTTCAGCAATATCCGGCTGGCCCAGCGTGGCATGTGGATTGATGGTCGCCAGCGCTCGAACAGTTCCTTGAATTGCGCCGAGTCATAATCCCCTGCGGTCGAACGATACATGACATTTAATATGTCGTACTCTGCCGGGTACCATGCCCACGTCTCGCGCACCCAAAGCCGATCGCCGCGTTTACCGTATGGGCACCAATTGGCAGTAAACTTTCCGTTATCTGCATACCATGTTGCACAAAGCCGCTTCTCCCCGCTCTTTGACGTGGAAAGCATTGATAAGTCTGGCGTCGAAACTGGTAGAAACTTTGCCATGCATTTATCAATCCTTCGCGTCTGCGTTTTCCTGCCGTCCAGGATAGCTCTGACCATTTCGCCGCTGAAAAGTATTGGCCGCTCTTTCATTTCATCCTCCTGCGCCCAAGCGTCTGAATACCCATGCCAGCCGCAGATATCTGGTTACGCATAGCCTCAACCTGCTTTTGCAGATCAAGAATCGCATCCTTGTCGGTCAGCCATTTGCCGTCATAGTCACGGTGTACCGTGCCGCAATCACGGCAGCGGGCTATCTTCTCGCCGCAAATGTCGATCATCTGGCAGTCAGTTTCGCAGTATGAGCATTTGATTTTTGAGTTTTCAGCCATCCAACCCTCGATTCTTTTTCCACCATTCCCAGCGACTTTTTGTGCGTTCGCAGGCGTATTTGCCATCAGCCGTTCTGGAAATGTTTGCTGACGGGAAGAAAGCCAGCATCCATGCCTCAAAGGCTTTCTCTTTGCTATCCATTACCGATATCCTTGGCAACGACAATGTCGATCCCCACCCGATGGGCAACGTGCATTTCCAGATGGGCGCCAGCAGATGTTTGCCAGCCGGGTAGCAGGGCAAGGGTGTCGCAGTTCAGCAAGGCCATCAGATCCTTGCGCATACATTCGTGCCAGGTGGTATCCGGATCCGGGTTAAGTTCGGCGGGGTTGATAACCTCGTACCCCATCGCACGGAGCCTGGTCGCTTCGGCATTAAAGAGGGGAAAATTCAGATCTGGTATGCCCGTCATAGGGCCACTGATATAGATGCGTTTCATTATGATTCTTCCCTTGTTTGTTGATAACGATTGACGTTATTAACGAGATGCGTTAATATTGTCCCATGATCCAGAACTTCAATTGCCCTGAAACGAAAGCCCTTTTTGAGGGGCGGCGCGTGGCGCGATTTGCAAATATTGAGCGAGTGGCCATACGCAAGCTCCAGCAGATTCACGCTGCTACAACGCTTGACTTTCTGCGTGTTCCGCCGGGAAACCGGCTTGAAAAACTGGTGGGTGACCGTGAGGGGTACTGGAGCATTCGGATCAATGACCAGTGGCGTATTTGCTTTCTTTTTGTGGAAGGGCACGCACTGGACGTTGAGATTGTAGATTACCATTAAAGGAGACCTGATATGCCACGTGAAATACCTTTGTCGCATCCAGGGGAAATCCTGCTGGAGGATTGGCTGAAACCGCTGGGTATCAGCCAGTATGCGCTTGCCAAGGCGATAGACGTACCGCCGAGAAGGATCAATGAAATCGTGCATGGCAAGCGCGCTATTACCGTTGATACGGCTTTGAGACTGGCGGCATTTTTCGGGACTGATGCCCAAAGCTGGATAAACCTGCAGGCGTATTACGACACGGAAATTACCCGGGAATCCATGCAGACCGTTCTGTCGCGTATTGAGCGTTTTGACATGCAGCCAGCTTGATTCCCTTGCACGTAAAAAGGCATACCGGCCAGCCGGCCCGTATGCCTTTTGCTTTTGCCTTGCGTGGTCAGTTTTTAATGACGAGGTCGAGCATGTCGTTGATGGTGCTGATAGCTTCTTTGACTTGGTCAGTGATGTGGTCCATCGTACCGCAGAGGGTTTCGATGGAGGTTTGCAGGGGCTGGTTATCTGGCTTCTGGCTGAAACCGATGTCTGCGTAAAGCTGGGTTTGTCTGCTGATGGTTTCCAGCTTTCGATGGGCGATTTCCAGCCCGTTGATGAGTATGCATCTCTTTTGCATGGCATTTCTCCTGTATCAAATTGATTTGATCGCCAGCCCGCTGTTAATCGGGTGGGCGAAACCGTGCGGGTTAACAG
>JAAZED010000095.1 GCA_012512465.1 Oxalobacter sp.
CATCAGCAATGGCCAGCAATCCATGCTTTCTGGCAATCGCCGATACCGCATCAAGGCCGGTAATCCGCAGCAGGGGATTGGACGGTGTCTCAATGAGAATTGCCCGGGTGGAAGCAGTTACAGCCGCTTCGATTTGCGCCGGGTCTGTCGTATCCACAAAACTGGTTTTGAGTCCCCACCGCGAAAACATATCCGTCAATGCCCGATAGGTGCCGCCGTAAATGTCTGTGCCGGCGATCAGATGATCGCCGGGCTGGAAAAGAAGCAGGGTAGAGGAGAGGGCGGCCATGCCGGAAGAAAAGGCGAGCGCCATGGCGCCCCCCTCGATTTCAGCCATCGCCTTTTCCAGCGCGTCGCGGGTTGGATTGCCGCTGCGGGCATAGTCATATTGCGCCGGGTTTTCCGGATCAGGCTGGGAATAGGTCGAAGCAAGATAAATCGGCACACTTGATGCGCCCGTGGCAGGATCACGATCCTGTCCCGCATGGATCAATAGGGTAGAAAATTCCACGATTTTCCTTTTCATGTCATAGCGTGTTTCAGGTCGGCAATGAGGTCATCCACATGCTCGATGCCAACAGAAAGGCGCAGCAGGTGCTCATTGATGCCAAGGCGCTCCCGGACATCCCCGGGTATGTCAGCATGTGTCTGGACAAGCGGGTAGGTAATCAGCGACTCTACGCCTCCCAGGCTTTCGGCAAAAGAAAAGACCCGGACCTTTTTCAGGATGTCAGGAATGCGTTCGGGATCATCTGTTTCAAAAGCAATCATCGCGCCAAACCCTTTGGCCTGACGCTTTAAAAGCGCATGACCAGGATCGTCAGCAAGGCCGGGATAGCGCACATGGCAAACCTGTGGATGTGACGCCAGAAAGCGGGCGATTCCGATGGCATTGTCCTGCTGCCGTTCAAGCCGGATTCCCAATGTTTTCAGGCCCCTTAAGAGCAGCCAGCAATCAAAGGGACCCAAAACAGCCCCCACCGCGTTTTGCATATAGGCGAGCCGAGCCCCCCATTCTTCTGTCCGGCAAATCACTGCGCCGGCCACCACATCATTATGTCCGCTCAGGTATTTGGTGGCGCTGTACACAATCAGGTCTGCCCCATGATCGAACGGGCGAAACAGGTAAGGTGTCAGGAACGTATTGTCAACCGCCAGCAGGGCGCCCGAACGATGTGCCAGCGAAGCCAGTGAACGGATATCCGCCACCCGCAAAAGCGGGTTGGACGGGATTTCAACCAGTATCATTGCTACATTTCCCTGCAATAATGCCGCTTCCACAGCTTTTATGCTCGATGTATCCACATACACCGGCTCAAGCCCGGCAGGGCGGAAGAATTTTTCCACCAGCCGCACCGTGCCGCCATAAGGGTCCTCCGTAATAATGACCCGCTTGCGCGGACCATCCTGAATCAGGCGGAAAACCGCATCCAGGGCCGCCATGCCGGAAGAAAAAGCACAGGCGCGGCTTCCGCCGTCCAGCACGGCAAGCGTGCTTTCCAAGGCGGCACGGGTCGGGTTGGATGTCCTGGAATAGTCATATCCCGTGCTTTCACCAAGCGCGGGGTGGCTGAAAGTCGCCGATTGATAAATCGGTACCGACAATGCCCCGGTACGGGGATCAGAATGATTTCCCGCCTGGGCAAGCAAAGTGTCCGGTTGCATGGTTATATATAATTCCTATTAAACACATAGGAATTATATATAACAAAAAACAAAAAGAAAGCATATTCCCTGTTTTTTTGAAAAACCGTCATTCTGACAAAGGGCATAAAAATAGTGAGGCGGACTTAGAAAAGCAGCCATGTCATTCGATCATTTTTTACTAATTTACATTAGGATAATGATGAAAGTATTTGGTTTTTAATGTGATTTTAATGTTTTTTTTTGCTTTGGTATTTGGAAAAACATCGTACAGGCAATCTATCGGTTACGGATGATGCCATCAAACCGGATACCATCCTGAAAAGAAGAGATGGCTGCAAATATTCACTGTATTGAAAGAGGATGACCGCAAAACATCCAGGCATGTGACGCCATGCGAAGGATTAGCATTTGTTTAGGGAGTCCCGGAAATATCTGGCATATTAGGCCCTGCATGTCAAGACTTAGCTCAAATGTCCGCTTTCGGGCTAAGTAGAAATGTCCACTTTTTCTATTGC
>JAAZED010000096.1 GCA_012512465.1 Oxalobacter sp.
GGGCTAGACTGCTTTTATTCCAGACTGTACGGGAAAAATTTTCCAGCCTTTTACAAACCGACTATCAGCAGGCTCGCCATGTTACAGGACCAACTCAAAATGTCTGTCGCCCGTGCGGCAATCGCCTACGTACCCAAAGGAAAAATCATTGGCGTCGGTACCGGTTCGACTGCCAATTTTTTTATTGAAGAACTGGCCGTTATCAAGGATGACATCGAAGGGGCCGTCGCCTCCTCTGATGTAACCGCGTCACGATTACGTTCGCACAATATCAGAATATTTGATTTGAATGATGTCTCATCCATTCCAATATACGTGGATGGTGCCGATGAAATTACCTATGAAGGCGCAATGATAAAAGGGGGAGGCGGTGCCTTAACGCGGGAAAAAATTATTGCGTCTACAGCAGAAAGATTCATCTGCATTGCCGATGAATCAAAACTGGTGACTGTTTTAGGCGCCTTTCCACTGCCCGTTGAAGTCATCCCCATGGCACATGCGCATATTGCCAGAAAGCTGGCTTTACTGGGTGGAAAACCTGAATTGCGAATGCAGGAAAGCCAGCCCTACCGCACAGATAATGGCAATTACATTCTGGATATCAAGGAAATGCACATCGCACATCCGACGGCCATCGAAGCGGAAATCAATAACATACCCGGCGTGGTCACTGTCGGACTCTTTGCTCAACGTGGTGCAAACGTCTGCCTTCTTGGCACGTCTAATGGGGTCAGAACAATGGAATTCTAGTGCCATTTCAAGGCAGCCGGACGCGGCCGTGTTTCGCAACGTCTTGTTAAATCACCACAATTTCAACAGAAAAAAATGTAAATTCCCTTGACTGAGAGAGGTGCTTTTCGTAGACTTTTGGATTAATCTGATCTCAACACGGGCGACACAAAAATATGGCATACCGATACTGCTTCAAAGTTTTCGCAACCATCCTTACCGCAACGATTCCACTGGCAGTACCTGACATATCTCTGGCTGGGGACATTTCCCTCCCCAGATACAGCAAAGACGCCCAACTCGCGGCATTTCACTCGTCACTGAGCACCAATCTTTCCCGAATGGAAGTCATTGATGACGACCCGGTAACAGAAGTGCTTTCCATGTATGAAGTGGATGTATGGGACAGAATCCGTAAAGGATTTGCCATTCCCGATCTGGAAAACCCGCTTGTTGAGAATCACGAAAATTATTACCTGAAAAATGCCGCGTATTTTGAGAGGACAACCATTCGTGCATCGCGTTATCTGTTCCATATTGTCCAGGAACTGGAAAAACGCGGCATGCCAACTGAACTGGCACTCCTGCCTGTCATTGAGTCCGCCTTTAATCCCCATGCCCGCTCTTCAGCCAAGGCAGAAGGCATGTGGCAGTTCATCCCGAGCACAGGCCTTCACTATGACCTTGCCCAATCCGTTTTCAGGGATGATCGCCGCTGTGTTCTCTCTTCTACCGACGCCGCACTGAATTACCTGCAAAATCTGTACAACATGTTTGGCGACTGGCATCTTGCCCTGGCATCCTACAACTGGGGAGAAGGATCTGTTGGCCGCGCTGTCAGGAAAAACCAGGCCGCAGGCCAGCCTACCGACTTTAATGGCATCTCGTCACGCATGCCGGCAGAAACACGAAATTACGTTCCCAAGCTTCAGGCGGTCAAAAACCTGATTGCCAATGCCGAAAAATATGGCATTCAGTTACCAAAAATTGAAAACCAGCCTTACTTTGTCAAAATCGGCAAAACACGTGATATTGATGTCAAGGTTGCCGCCAAGCTGGCAGAGCTGTCTATTGACGATTTCCGTGCATTGAATCCGCAATTCGGCCAGTATGTCATTACCGGGGGATCAGATGTCAATCTGTTACTTCCAAAAGAAAATGCTGAAAAATTCAAGGAAAACCTGGCGAAATGGAAACAGCCTCTTTCCTCATGGACAGCATACCGGGTAACGGAAACACGTGAGACAGTCGAATCCATCGCAGAAAAATACAACACCACACCCGATGTCATTCGCCTGGCCAACCATATCCCCTCGCAGATGGTCCTGAAATTTGGCTCAACCGTTCTGGTTCCCAAGCTGGCATCAACCGGCAGCAAAAACGAAAAAGACATTTCACCCGAAATAGCCGCCACCGGAAAAATCGCCCTGGAGCGTATTGGCTCCCCCACCCGCATTGTCAAAGTCAAAGTCAGAAAGCGGGACAATCTGGCTTCCATCGCGGCACGCTATAAAACGAGCGTGGATGACATCAAATCATGGAACAAGCTGACCAGCAACAAGGTGGCATCCGGCACTATCCTGCAGGTGCATGTGCCAGCGAAGAGCGCATCGGCAACAAAATCACGATCTGCCAATCGTCGTGTAGCTGCCAAAAAGCAGAAACCGGTAAGAGCGGCGACGAAAAAATCCAGTCGCAAACAAACTATTGCCGCACAGTCGACCAAACGCAGCAAATCCGGGTAACAGAATGTACCGTACTGGCAGTTTGCCAGTAAAAAAACAACAATTGCCCGATAAAATGTTGCTGCAATTGTCACGACAGCCTACAATTTCATGATAAATTTCATCTCCGATTTTTGTTGGCAGGCGATGAGTTGTTTTTATCAGTACATTCTGTTCCCTCGGTTTTAAGCAGAATATACGATCGTTATTTGGAGTCATGAATGGGTTTTTTGCAAGGAAAAAAAGTTCTGGTTACCGGTTTACTCTCAAACCGGTCGATTGCTCACGGTATTGCTGAAGCCTGTCATCGCGAAGGCGCCGAACTGGCTTTTACCTATGTCGGCGAACGCTTTAAGGACCGTATCACTGAATTCGCACAGCAATTCGGCAGTAATCAGGTTTATGAATGCGATGTCACGAGCGACGAACAGATTGACAA
>JAAZED010000097.1 GCA_012512465.1 Oxalobacter sp.
TCAATAAAGAGAAAAAGGGGAGTCAGCGATTTTGCAAGTTCCTTTGATGCCGAAAACCGTTTGATAGCAAAAGAGAGAGAAAGTATGAGCAAAAAGGAAAACATAAAAAAACTGATCAGGCATGTTGCCCTTGCCGCCGGCCTGGCATCGGCTTTTGCCGTGAGCGCTCCGGCTGTTGCCCAGGTCTGTGAGGTGTCCCGTCCGGTTGTTTTTGCCAATCTGGATTGGGATGCCAACGGATTTCATATGGAAGTGGCCAAACGGATTGTCGAGGCGGGCTATGGCTGCCGTACCGATCATTTGAGCGGTTCTACCCTGCCGATGTTTCAGGGGATGGTCCGTGGCGATATCGATGTCACGATGGAAACCTGGCTGAGCAACCTGTCGGATGTCTATGACAAGGCGGTTGCCGATGGAAAAGTGGTTCAGGTCGGCGTCAACTATGATGATGCCAAACTGGGCTGGTATGTGCCGCGTTACCTGATCGAGGGGGATGCGAAGCGTCATATTCCGGCGCGGGCACCGGATCTGAAATCGGTATTCGATTTACCCAAATACAAGGCGCTTTTCCGTGACCCGGAAGAGCCGCAGAAAGGCCGTTTTTACAACGGGATTCTCGGCTGGACGCTTGAGGCAACCAGTACGCGCAAGCTGCAGGCCTACGGGTTGAATGACAGCTTTACCAATTTTCATTCAGGCACCGGGGCTGCGCTTGATGCGGCGATCAGCAGCGCTTATGAGCGCGGCCGGCCGATTGTCTTTGCCTATTGGGGGCCGACATGGATTCTGGGCAAGTACGATATGGTGATGCTGGAGGAGCCGCCTTTCGACAAGGAAAAATGGGCGCGCCTTATTAATCCCAGGCAGAGCCCTGAGGGTGCCGGTGTTGCATTCCCGGATGTTTCCGTGCTGGTTGTTGTGAGCAAAAAGTTTCACCAGCAGGCCCCCAAACTGGTGGACTTTCTTTCAAAGTATCGCACCAGCAACAAGCTGACATCGGATGCACTGGCATATATGCAGGCCAACAAGGGCGCAACGGCAAAAGATGCCGCGCTGCATTTCCTGAAAACCCGGCAGGATATCTGGGAAAAATGGATTCCTGCCGATGTGGCAGCCAGGGTGAAAGCCTCCCTCTGATGATATCCGTGGGCCCAGGCGGCATTGCCGCTGCCTGGGCTGGTGTGTGTGAAAACACGCACGTCCTTTTTCAATCCGTACAGAACCGAAAGGATACGTCATTCAGTCATTCTGAACTGCGGTGTCCGTTCGTTAACCCTGTTACTCAATTGCACAATCCTTTGGCAGCAAGGGGCTGTCCCTGAAAAGTATGTTTCCAGAAAATCTGCAGTTTCCAATAGAGCAGCCCGTCAATGATTTCGTGGACTGGCTGGTACGCACACACGGTGAATCGTTCGAGGCATTTTCTTCCGTCATCCTGAATCTGCTGTTAAAAGTCGAGGGACTGCTGCGTTATCTTCCCTGGTGGGGCGTCATTCTCATTGTTGCCGCCCTGATCTTCGGCGCCAGCCGCAAGCTGGCATTGACCCTGATGGTGGTCATTTCGATGATGCTCATCGGCGTGCTTGGCATGTGGGACCTGGCGATGCAAACGCTTGCCCTGATGATTTTCGCCGTGCTGGTCACCATTGTGCTGGGCATTCCGCTTGGCATCCTGATGGCGTTGTCACCACGTATGCGCTGGCTGCTTGACCCGATGCTGGACGCCATGCAGACGCTGCCCAGTTTTGTTTATCTGATCCCGGCGATGATGCTCTTCGGCCTGGGCAAGGTGCCGGCCTTGTTTGCTACCGTGATTTATGCCGCGCCGCCGCTCATCCGGCTGACGGAACTGGGGATACGCAGTGTCAATGAGGATGCGGTTGAGGCATCGCTGGCGTTTGGCGCGACCCGCTCTCAGCTGTTGTTGAAAGTCCAGCTTCCGCTGGCGCTCCCTTCGCTGATGACGGGCATCAACCAGGCGACGATGATGGCGCTCTCGATGGTGGTAATTGCGTCAATGATCGGCGCGCGCGGTCTTGGCGAGCAGGTCCTGTACGGCATCCAGCGGCTTGATGTCGGGCGCGGATTCACTGCGGGCATTTGTATCGTATTGCTTGCGGTCGTGTTTGACCGCATCAACCAGGCCTGGGGGAAACGGTTGCAGACGCGCTTTGGAAAGGGGGTGTCGTAATGTCCGGTATCCAGATTCGGAACGTCACCAAGATTTTCGGGCCCAAACCGAAACAGGCGCTAGAAAAGGTGTATGAGGGCTGGGATAAAAGCCGGCTGCAGAATGAAGCGGGCCACGTGCTTGGCCTGAACAGGATCAACCTGGATATTGAGCCGGGCAAGACGACCGTGGTGATGGGATTGTCCGGTTCCGGAAAGTCGACATTGATCAGGCATCTGAACCGCCTGATTGAGCCGACGGCAGGCGAGATCCTGCTGGACGGCCAGGACATCATGAAACTCCGCCCCCGGGAATTGCGTGAAATGCGCCGCAATCGTTTTTCCATGGTGTTTCAGGGGTTCGCGCTGATGCCGCACCTGAACATACTGGATAACGCGGCTTATGGACTGACGATCAGGGGCGGCAATAAAAAGAAGCGTCTTGAGGAGGCTGCGCGATGGCTTGAGCGCGTCGGCCTGGCCGGGTATGAGGCATCTTTTCCGGGGCAACTGTCCGGCGGGATGCAGCAGCGTGTCGGGCTGGCCCGTGCGCTGGCGACCGGCGCCGACATTCTTCTGATGGACGAGGCGTTTTCCGCGCTGGACCCACTGATCCGAAAGGACATGCAAACGCTGCTGATTGAATTGCAGGCAGAACTGCAAAAGACCATTGTCTTTATCACGCATGATCTTGACGAGGCCCTGTTCCTGGGCGACAAGATCGCCATATTGCGGGACGGCAACCTGGTGCAGACCGGAACGTCCAACGAGATTCTGCTTGAGCCGGCCGATGATTACGTGGATGAATTCGTGCGTGACGTCAACCGGGCGCGTGTCGTCACGCTCCGCTCGATCATGACTTCCGCGACGCGCCTCAAACCCGGAGATACGCCGGACGATGTCATCAGGGAAACAAGGAGACTCTTTTACAAGTTTGCCTATATTATTGACGACGATGATCGTTTCCTGGGCATTGTTTCGGCGGAGGAGGCCGAGCGGGCAAAGAAAAGGGGCCTGTCCGACCTGGCGGGGCTGATGCGTCCCATCAACCGTGTCCGGGACAATATTTTTATCGTTGACGCGCTTGGAGAGATTCTGCACAGTCCCGCTCCCTTGCCGGTAGTTGACGAAGAGGAAAAGCTGGTTGGCATCATCAGCCCCCGAACGATCATTCGCGCCATCATGCGTGAATAGATTTGGCAAATGCCGGCTGTAGGCGCAGCCGATTCCCCATATTTCCAGCCGCCTGTTTCCCGGCTGGCTGTTTCCCGGTAAAGACTGGTTTTCCGCGCGCTGGCGGGGAGAGCCTTTCTTTACCATAAAAAAGAAAGGACAACGAACACATGACTCAACCTGTTTTCATCAAACGTCTCGGGATGATCGGACTCATCGGTTTTTCCGGCCTTTTTTTTCATGTCTTCGTATATGCCGCCGACCTGGTTGTTTACGGGTATTTTGATCTTGGCTACATCAGGGAAAGCGGCAAGGACCTGCGTCTCGGCCGGGGGCAGAACAACTGGCTCGGCTTTAAAGGACGTGAGGACATAGGCAATGGCACCCATGTCACGTTTAACCTGCAGACCCGTTTTGATCCGGTAACCGGTGAGGCAGAGCGGGCATCGACATTCTGGCAGGGGGAAACCACGGTCGGTTTTGACAATCCGGATATCGGCACATTCCGTTTCGGACGCGCCATGACGCCGCTATGGGAAGAGAAGTGGCCGTTTGACCCGTGGTATGACAGTGCCCTGATGGGATCGCTGGCCAATTACAACGGTGACTTCGACAGTGACGGTCTTGATCCGCACGGGGATTTCAGCAATTACTGCCGTGTCAGCAGCGCAACCTTTTACAGTTCGCCCGTCATGGCGGGCTTTCAGTTGCATGCCTCGATGGAAACCGAGATGCCCGACGGCGCGGA
>JAAZED010000098.1 GCA_012512465.1 Oxalobacter sp.
GACTGGTATACCGCGCTTGAGTTGGAAGACGGCATGCGCATCCACATCCTCCCGGCCCGCCATTTTTCCGGACGCGGACTCACACGCAACAAGACTCTCTGGGTGAGCTTTGCCCTGGAGTCGCCCGGCAGGCGGATTTACTTTAGCGGTGATACCGGCTATGGCCCCCATCTTGCCGAAATCGGCAACCGGTTTGACGGATTCGATCTTGCCATCCTGGAAAACGGCCAGTATGACAAACGCTGGGCAACCATCCACATGATGCCGGAAGAAACCGCGCAGGCGGCTGTTGAACTCAAGGCAAAGGCCCTGCTTCCCGCCCATTCGGGCAAATTTTCCATTTCATACCATGCCTGGGATGACCCTTTCATCCGGATAGCCAAAGCCAGCGAAGACAAGCCTTACCGGCTGCTGACGCCAGTGATCGGTGACAGGGTGGACCTTGAAGACGAAACCCAGCTTTTCCCATACTGGTGGGAAGGCATGGAATAACATCCCTCTTCGTGAGTCAATGGCAAGCCGATCAAATTTCTGGCGCAATGCTGGAAAAAGCAGCTCACAAGGTTGAGATATCGCATATCGCGCCCTGGCATACTCAATATACTCATCCGGACATTATCAGGTTTCGTACTGCCGCTTCCGGATTCCTTTTTCCTCGCCCGTTATCTTGCTGCTAGCTTTTGTTTTATCCCAAAAGGCATCCTGAAGCATTTTACGTGTTGCAGCATCTCAAATAGCCTGTGTTGGCAGCTGTCGGAAACACTTGGAGAACGAATATGAAAAACATGAAAATTGGCTCCAGACTGATCCTGGGTTTTTTGGTTGTTATTGCGCTTCTGATCGGTATGGCAGGAACTGGCATCTTTGAAATGCGCTTGATAAACCAGGGCATAGAAAACATGATGGAAAATACCATCAGTGTAGAACGCCGGGCACGTGAATGGGCAAGAGCCGCCGCGTCACAAGGCGCGACCGTTTGTGCACTGTCTTATGCGACCGAACCGGAAATGCTTCAGCAATTTGTCACCACATACCTCGACTACCGTAAAGTCATCGACGATGAGATGAAATATATTTACGAATCCTCCCTCACAAAAGAAGAAGAAGACATGCTCAAGGATATCGAGGGAAAGCGCACCGCCTTCCGTGACGTCGCGATGACGCTGTTCAAGCTGAAAAACGTCAGCCCAACGGGAGAATTGCTTGGCGAGCACCCGCCTTTTTCAGAAGTAAAGGAACATCTCCTGACGAAAGTCATACCGGCAAGAGATGCCTATGTCAAAGCCGTCGATAATTTCCGAGACTTTGGAATCAAAAAATCGTACGAACAGGAAACAAGCATGTATGCGGGCTATCGCCGGGCGCTTATCATCATGATCGTTATTTCAATTGCTGCCGTTTTAGTCGCCCTCATCATGGCATGGCGGCTGACAGTTGGTATCACCCGTCCGCTTGATAACGCGCTGAAAGTGGCAGAGACGGTTGCCTCCGGTGATCTGACCAGCCATATCGAGGTCAGCAGCACGGATGAAACCGGGCGGCTCATGCAGGCGCTGAAAAACATGAATGAATGCCTGTTTGAAGCGATTGTCCAGGTGCGCCAGAGTGCAGAAACCATCGCCACCGCGTCTTCTGAAATTGCGTCAGGCAACCAGGATCTCTCTGCCCGGACCGAAGAGCAGGCCAGTTCACTTGAGCAAACCGCATCCAGCATGGAAGAGATTACCACCACAGTACGCCAGAATGGCGACAATGCAAAGCAGGCCAACCAGTTGGCCTCCCAGGCGGCGGAGGTGGCAACACGCGGTGGAGAAGCGGCAAGGCATGTCGCCCACACCATGAACGACATATCCGAATCCTCCAGCAAGATTGTCGACATCATCAGCGTGATCGATGGCATCGCTTTTCAGACCAATATCCTGGCCTTAAATGCCGCCGTGGAAGCTGCCCGTGCAGGCGAACAGGGACGAGGCTTTGCCGTGGTGGCAACCGAAGTGCGGAGTCTTGCCCAGCGCAGTGCGACAGCAGCACGCGAAATCAAGAATCTCATTGATGATTCTGTCCACAAGGTTTCGACCGGTACCGAGCTTGTCAATAACGCAGTCGACACCATGCTGGAGATCGGGGAAAGCATTACCCGGGTCAATGACATCATGAACGAAATTACCATAGCCACCCAGGAGCAGGTACAGGGTATTGAGCAGATAAACCTGGCTGTAAGCGAAATGGATACTACCGCGCAGCAGAATGCGGCACTGGTTGAAGAAGCTGCCGCTGCTGCGGAGAGCCTGCAGGATCAGGCCAAAACCCTTGTCGGCGTCGTAAACCTGTTTAATATTGGCGGCAAGCGCATGCATATTGACACGCATTCCTCCCATGCCAAAAAGAAAGCGGCTGCACCGGCCCGGCAGTTGAGTTCACCTCCCAAGAAAACGCCCTCAGGCACACATTCTGATATCCCGGCCTCGGAAAACAGTGAGGATTGGGACGAATTCTGACTCCCCCCGGATCTACCAAAAAAACCGCCAGTACCTCACCTGAACTGCCCCCCAAAAGTTGGACAAAGTCTGACGAATTGGAGGTGCAGTTTTCATGTCAAAATATCCCCAGGCATTCAAATTAGAAGTTATTAACTACCATCTATCCGGACAAGGCGGTACCATCAGGACGGCCCAGCAATTTGGCATACCCAGAATAAACGTTCGCACCTGGGTATGTGCCTACAAGCGAAATGGCGTTGAAGGCCTGAGCCATCGAGGCCGCCGTTATGATGGCCAATTCAGGTGCCAGGTTGTAGAACACATGCATGAACACGATCTTTCATTAAATGCGACTGCCAAGCATTTCAATGTCTTGTTTAGCACAGTCGCCTTATGGGATAAAATCTACCGTGAAAGAGGCA
>JAAZED010000099.1 GCA_012512465.1 Oxalobacter sp.
AAGCTGGAGAATCACAACCACGACCTTATCGCTTTTAAATAAAATTGAACTCGTGACCGGAAATGGTCAATGGCCCGAAGCTTGGTATATGGATGCGCCGGAGATCATACAACATTATGCTGTTTCTGAATGCTTAACTTATTTAGCATACTGTGCTGATGAACGTGGAATGAAAGCGCCACAAGGCGAAAAAACACGTCTCACTATGATAAATATTTTACAAGATTATTCCATATCGCAAGCTTATTCGCTTATATGGAGAAGCGCAGCAAATGCTGCTGACTACTTGGTTAGAAGGGGCGTCCTCAAAGCACAAGCGGCAAACTCAATCGTCACACGACTCCAGAATTCAGCAGATCGTGCCAGAGCAGAAAATTGGAACGTAAAAGGTTTTGCAAGGCCAAAAGAATGCCCTCGATCACAATTTAATCATACTCTTTATGATGTTTTTCTGAAAATTGGTGAACGAGGCTTTACTGAATCACTTAAAAATATGCAATTACCCAATGGTTACGCTGTCTTTCCTAACTCAGCTAATTTTTGAAGTGGAATTAACCACCTCAGTTAAGAAAAATGTCATGCAACCGGACAAAAAGCCGGATACACTGGACAGCACTTCACAGTACCGCGGCAAAAAAGACGGCACGCCTTTCCTGGTCACTCAGGTCCATCATGTGCATGTGGTGCTCCATGGCACGCGTAGCCCTGGAATACAGGCGGAAATGGCTGCGCACGGTTGAGACTTCAATCACCACCCCGGAAAAGTCCAACGCTTCACAGCTTTGGAAAACCCCTTCTGACGCCGGATCACTCACCCGTTTTTCTGCCACATTCCACGCCGGGCCAAAATACGCAATCAGTGAAGCCTGTGCCATGCAGATTTTCTGGAATTCGCTCAAGGGATGGTCTTTGCTGGAAAGGAAACGCGCCTCCTGCCTGTCTGTGCTCTTTGGCTTTAATGCCCCGGGCATGGGAAGCAGGTCATAGGGAAGATACTCAAAGGCATAAACAAGGATATCGTCGTCAGGCAGCGCCTCACGCATGGCGGCAAGCAATCCCTGCAGGGAGGCATCCCTGCGGACACGCTCGAAAGCGGAAGGCGCTGTCCCCTCCTCATATACATTGCCTGCGTACAGGACTTCCAGTTCATTGACCCAGCGTTCCTGTTTCACGATGTCCGGATGCTGCGAAAGGCCATGTGCATAAAGCCTGCGAACCGGCTCGCCCTGCCCGTTGATGGTGTGGATTTCCCGGTGGGGAAAAGGCGAAAGGACGATGGCGGTTTCATTGGCCTCTAACGGATAGTCGAAGGAAAAAGGGATGGTACGCGTCTGGCCATCTACACGGCAGAGCAACTGGCAGGCAATATGGCTGACCTCGACGGAGAAATGTGCCGGATCAAAGGCAAAGCGCGGACGGCGGCAGAAAAGGATCACGTGGGCAATCGACAGCACCCGGTTGATCGCTTCGCCGAAATTCATGTTTTCGCGGAGTTCGTCGGCAGGAATGGCAATACCTCCCCAGGAGCGCAGGTGAAGGCTGAGGTCGGATAGCGGTTTTCTGGTGATATCGTTCATCGTATGGTGTGGGAAAAGATCTGGTGGATGGGCTATTCCCCTACTGTATCGAAAACTGCCTGTCGGCTGCAAGTGATTGTGGCAAAATCGGCAAGAAGGAGACGCCAATTGATCAATGGCTGACCCTGATCAGGTATTTCAGATCATGGCGGGCTTTTTTCATCTTTGCCAGATGTTGGGGAAGATTTTCAAACACATCGGCCGTCTGCTCTCTCAGCAGATACTCGCCCTGGCCAACAGCATGCAGTAATCGCTCTCCGGTGGACATCAGCTCATGAACCTGCTCGGGGTTTGCGAACCGGTGAAAAGCGCCCAGCGCGATTTCGTGAAGGGATATGCAGGTGGTAAACGGGGCAACCGGATTTTTTTCCACGCGGTCCTGCACGGCAACAAGGTGCCCGTAGTAATCCAGCAAACCAGCCAATTGCGTGGCCGCCTCCCCACTCACCATGTCAAAGGCGGCATGAAACCCCTCCGGCCTGATCTGCCGCAGCTTTTGCAGCCAATCGGGATCGCGGTAATCCACTGCATCCAGCACCCCGAGTTGACTCAGGTGTTCGTGATGCTTTTCGCTGGCGGTGACCACAAGGTGAGCGCCTTCTTTGAGCAGCAACTGGGTCAGGAAATACCCGACCGAACCGCCTGCGCTGTTGACCAGCACATTTTTTCCTTTCAGGGAAGGTGTTTTTTGAAATGCCTGCCAGGCGGTTAATGAGGGACAGGGAAATGCCGCCGCATCTTCGTCGCTACAATTATCCGGCACCCGCATCAGGGCACTGGCTTTCATGCGGGTATGGCGGCTGAAGGAACCGTTGCGGGTCAGATCAGCGTGATAACAGGTAATCCCCCCACTGATTAGTTTGAATTGGAAGTAGAATTTTCTTATGAAGGAGGTTCTACATGAAGAAGTCGAGATTTACCGATAGCCAGATCATGGCGATATTAAAGCAGGCCGAATCCGGGAT
>JAAZED010000100.1 GCA_012512465.1 Oxalobacter sp.
CCCCTGTACAGATAGGGTAAACCCACATTGAAATCACTGATAAGAGTCTTTGTACCCTTTTCATGATTTTCCAGCTCAATTCGGGCATCAATAATCTGGAAATTGTAAATGCCGAATTTGCGCTTTCTGCGTGCCTCACGCCGCTCCTGGGCATTCTGCGGCCGTTTATCCGGCTCGGCCTGCGCTGCCTCTTCCTTGCTCTCCTCACCCTCGGGTTTTTTGAAAAGTGCCAGGATATCGTCGAAATTGCGTTCCTTTTCCGACAGACGGACAATACGGGCAAATGGCTTGACCAGCCTGAATTCGGTAACAACCGGCGTCATTTTCAGCACAGACCATCCGGACACCTCGACATAAAGCTGGTCAAAGGCAACAAAACGCGCTTCGCTGTTGGGCTCGGACAGGCTGAACCCTTCCACATTCAGCGTGAAGGTAAAGGGATTGAAATCCAGCTTGTTGATGACAAGCTGGCGATGCAGCTTTTCTGTGGCGATGCTTTGCGCCTTTGACTTGATATAGGACGGCAGCACCCAGAAACCAAGGGCTGCATAAAGCAGGGGCAAAGCGATGAGAAAACACCCGATACCAATACCGATCCGCCGGGAAATGCGGATGCGGGCGGCACGGGAAGCGGCTTTTTTCAGCGCATCTTTTGAAACCGCTTTTTTCAGCCTCTCGATCATTTATCCACACCTGCCATGGCTCATATTCAGTTCGTTTAAGGATAAACGGTTTTCCATATAATTTCATGCCGTTTTCCCTCCATCGACACATATTCTTACAAAAATCCGCCTGCGTGGCGCCCGGCCCGTTTTCTGCTTGTTATTGCGCAACCCGGTCCATTTCGTGTTTGTTTCTGCGCAAAACCGCGTAAACAGCGACTGTATCTGATGAAAGCGGATTCGACAGGATATTTGATAAACCTCTGAACAGCCCCTGTTATTCTGCGGTTCAATACCCAATACGATCGCAACCCGGTGGTGCGATTTTATTGCAACCGTTAAAAGAGGATTCGCATGCACACCATATATGCTGCCATTCACCATCTTTTCACCGTCTCACCCGAGCTTGCCCTTTTTCTTTCACTGTGTCTTGGCTATCTTGTCGGCAAGATCAATTTCGGCAAATTCCAGTTGGGCGGCGTGGCAGGCTCCCTGCTCATGGCTGTTTTAGTCAGCCAGTTCGGCGTACACATCAATGATGTGGTCAAAAACATCCTCTTTGCCCTGTTTATTTTCGCCGTGGGTTACACCAGCGGCCCCATGTTTTTCCGCTCACTGGGCAGGCAAAGTATCCGCGAAATCATTCTTTCAGGGGTTCTTGCCATCACCGGTCTGGCAACCGTCGTCATCCTGGCGCATGTCTTTTCACTGGACAAGGGAACCGCAGCGGGTATCGCTGCAGGCGGGCTGACCCAGTCTGCCATCATGGGCACCGCCGAATCCGCCATCAACAGCATGAATCTGGGGCCTGAGGTCACCTCGCAAATGGTGGCCAATATCTCGGTTGGTTACGGCGTCACCTATATTTTCGGCTCTTTCGGCACCATCCTCATCTGTGTCAACCTGCTGGAAAAATTCATGGGCAGGACGATTCGTGACGATGCCATGAAGGCTGAAGCTGCCCAGCACAGCACCGGCATCATCCTGGGTGAAGGTGAGCAGCTTGCCGCACCGGAATTCATCGGACGCGTCTTTTTAGCCGGTACCGCTGCGGGAAAGACCGTCAGCGAATTTGAACAGTCATTCGGCGCCTACCCGATCACCATTGAGCGCATCCGGCGAAACAATGCGTCACTCGGTGTCTCCCCGCAGACCGTACTGGAAGCAAATGACAAAATTCTTGTCATCGGCCAGCGTTCCGCCCTTTTGGCCACAAAGGAAATGCTCGGCAGCGAACAAGCCGCAGACAGGGACATGCAATTGCCCATCCTGACGCGTGAAATCGTGCTGACCAGTGCCAAATACAACGACAAGACATTACGTGAAATCCGGGACATGATGTCCCCCGATATGCGGCACGGCATCTATATCCTCTCCATTTCCCGCGGTGGCAATATTATTCCCGTGGCACTGGATACCCAGGTTGAAAATGGTGACATCTTCCGTTTTTACGGCGCAGAACAGGATATTCGCCGTGTGGCGGCAGAACTCGGCTACGCCATCATCCCGAGCGAAAAAACCGATATGGTCTTCATGAGCCTGGGCGTCGTTGTCGGCCTCCTGATCGGGCTGGTGGTCCTGCATATCGGCAGCATTCCCATCACGCTCGGCAGTGGCGGCGGTGCGCTGCTATCCGGCCTCATCTTCGGCTGGTGGCGCAGCCGGCACATGAATATGGGCTCGCTTCCGGGTGCCGCTTCACAGTTGCTGAAAGATCTGGGACTTGCCGGATTTGTTGCCGTGGTCGGACTGAATTACGGCATGCAGGCCGTTGATACCGTCAAGGCGCACGGGGTCTCCATTTTCCTGATCGGCGTGCTCGTCACCATTATCCCGCTTATCATCACCATGGTCTTTGGGCGCTACGTCCTCAAGTACGACAACGTGGCGATCTTTGCCGGGGCCTTGAGCGGCTCACGCAGCGCCAACCCGGCATTTGGCGAAATCCTGGACAAGGCGGAAAACTCGGTCCCGACAACGCCCTTTGCCATCACCTACGCGCTGGCAAATGTCTTTCTCACGCTCCTTGGCCCGCTTGTTGTGGCATTCACCTGAATACACCTTCTCACTGAAAGGAACCAACCATGAGCACGCCCAACCTGAAGGAACTGGCATCCTTAAGCCCCTTTGAACTCAAGAATTTCCTCATTGATACCGCCTCGCAGAACAAGGCCCAGCTGCTTTTGAATGCCGGGCGGGGCAATCCCAATTTCCTGGCAACCGAGCCGCGCCACGGCTTCTTCCAGATGGGGCTTTTTGCCATGCAGGAGTCCGAGCGCAGCTTTTCGTACCTGCCGGAAGGTGTCGGCGGTTTTCCCGAAAAAACCGGTCTGGAGGGGCGATTTGACATCTTCACCAACGAATACCGAAATGTCCAGGGCGTTCCCTTCATCCGCAAAGCCGTTTCCTACGTGCGGGATCACCTTGGCATTCCCGCTGGTGAGTTCATCTATGAAATGTGTGAAGGCATCCTCGGCTGCATGTACCCGGTACCGGACCGCATGCTCACCCTGTCGGAAAAAATCGTCGGCGAATACATCCGCAAGGAAATGATCGGCAACACACCCTTTACCGGCAAATTCGACATGTTTGCCGTTGAGGGCGGCACGGCAGCCATGACCTATCTTTTCGAGTCGATGAAGGAAAACCATCTGTTAAAAGAAGGCGACGCCATCGCGCTGGGCATGCCCATTTTCACGCCTTACATCGAAATCCCCGAACTCAACGACTACCAGCTCGTTGAAATCGGCATCAATGCCGAGCCCGAAAACCAGTGGCAATACAGCAAAAAAGAGCTCGACAAGCTGCTTGACCCGAAAATCAAGGCCTTCTTCCTGGTCAACCCGAGCAATCCGCCTTCGGTCAGGATTTCGGATGAAGACCTGCAGTACCTCACTGAAATCGTCAAGAAACGCCCGGATCTCATCATCCTCACAGACGATGTTTATGGCACTTTTGCCGACAACTTTACCTCGCTTTTCGCCACCTGCCCGCAAAATACCATTCTCGTTTACTCCTTTTCCAAGTATTTTGGCGCAACCGGCTGGCGCCTCGGCGTGATTGCCGTCCACGAAAACAACATCTTCGACAAGGCCATTGCCAAATTGCCGGAAAAAACAAAAAAAGCACTGGATGAGCGTTACCAATCCATCACCACCGATCCGCGCCACCTGAAATTCATCGACCGCCTCGTGGCGGACAGCCGTACCGTGGCGCTGAACCATACCGCAGGCCTTGCCACCCCGGCGCAGGTGCAGATGGTGATGTTTTCACTCTTTGCCCTGATGGATGAAAATGACGAATACAAGAAGGCCATGAAACGCCTGATCCGCCGCCGCCTGGATGCGCTCTACCGTGACCAGGAAATCCGGCCGGAACACGACGAGAACGAAGTCGCCTATTACCATCTGCTGGATCTGGAAACCCAGGGGGTACAGCTTTATGGCCCGGATTTTGTCAAATGGCTGCTGAAAAAACTCGAGCCCAATGAATTCCTGTTTGAACTGGCGGAAAAATCCGGTGTCGTGCTTTTGCCGGGTTCCGGCTTTGGCACCAGCCACCCGTCCGCACGCGTTTCGCTGGCCAACCTGACAGAAGTTGAATACACCCGTATCGGCCAGGCCGTGCGTACCCTGCTGGACAAATACAACGATCAGTACAAACGGAGCGGTGGCAAATCAAAAACCGCAAACGGTTCGGCAAAATCCCGGACAGTCGCCAGCGTAAAAAAAATCGCGAAGTCGGCCAAAAAAGTGCTTTCTTCTTCGGCACGCAATAAAACCGCCGGGAAAAAATAAACTTTTCCCGGCCGGCAAAAAAGCCGTACTGCGTAGTGCGCAGTACGGCTTTTTTCTGTTCACGCAATAAGGGCTTATTCCACCAGCTTGCCGAGCTGCTCTGCATCCACCTTCTGGTTTTCCGGCACTTTTTCAAAATCGATACCGGCATTTTCCAGCGCCTGCTTGATGTTTTTGAGCTGGGTATCCTGGGTGGCGGCATTGTTGATCAGCCCGCGCAAGGCCTTGAAAAGCGGATCGTCGCCATTGACTGTGATACCGTAGGATGAGAAGAGCCGGGTCGCCGCATCGTCTCCCTGGTCCCTGTCTGATGGCAGGATAATCCGGGCCGGATTGCCAACGGCTGTCGCCCCGGCAGGCACTTCCCGCACCACCACGGCATTGGAGCCGACTTTTGCATTTTCACCCACGGTAAAGCTGCCCAGCAATTGGGCGCCCGCACCGACAATCACGCCCCGCCCAAGTGTCGGATGGCGCTTGCGTCCTTCAGCCAGCGAGGTACCGCCAAGCGTCACGCCCTGGTAGATCGTGCAATCATCCCCGATCTCTGCCGTTTCCCCGATCACAACACCAAAGCCGTGGTCGATGAATACCCGGCGGCCGATGATGGCGCCCGGATGGATTTCAATACCGGTCATGATCCGCGACAGATAGCTAAGAAAGCGGCCCAGCCAGCGAAGCCGGTGACGCCACAGCCAGTGCGAAATCCGGTGCAGCAAAATGGCATGAAGCCCCGGATAACACGTCAACACCTCCCACGTATTCCGGGCGGCCGGATCGCGGTCAAGAATGCTGGCTATGTCTTCACGAAGTTTCCGAAACATGGGGCTGTCAAAAAAAGAAGGTTAAGCAGGCAGATAATAGCCTGTTTGGGCTTCCCTGCAAAATCCGGGCCCGCCGGACAGGCTACTTTACCGTAACAAGGCGCTGGCGTCTCGCTTCATACAGACAGACGCCTGATGCCACCGAGACATTGAGGCTTTCCACCTGCCCGAACATGGGAATGCCGATCAATTCATCACAGGTTTCGCGGGTCAGGCGGCGCATGCCGTCACCCTCGGAACCCATCACCAGTGCCACACCCCGGGTAAAGTCCGTCTCGTACAGCGATTTTTCGGCGCTGTCTGCCGTGCCGACCACCCATATATCGCGTTCTTTGAGTTCGCGCAGCGAGCGCGCCAGATTGGTCACGGTGATATAGGGTACAGTCTCTGCCGCACCACTGGCCACCTTTGCCACCGTGGCATTCAGGCCGACCGACTTGTCGCGCGGCACGATGACTGCATGCGCCCCCACACTGTCAGCCACCCGCAGGCAGGCCCCCAGGTTGTGCGGATCGGTAATACCATCCAGCACCAGCAAAAGCGGCGGCCCTTCAATGGCATCGAGCAGTTCATCCAGATTTCTCGCCAGCGACAGGGCCTGTGCCCGTGCCACGACGCCCTGGTGCCGGTGTGTGCCAACCATGCTGGAAAGCCGTTTATCGTCCGCCTGTATCAGCCTGACGCCTGCGTCCTTTGCCAGACGCAGCAGGTCCTGCATGCGGCGGTCAGCACGTTCGGTGTCGTAGTAAATCTCATCAACGGAAGACGCCTCATGCCGGAGGCGGGCAGTCACCGCGTGAAAGCCAAAAATGATACTTTTTTTCATCGACGTTTCCGTTTCCGTGTTTCGGCCCGTTTTGCTCCGGATTTTGGTTTCCCGGAGAAGGAAGGGGCACTGTCATTATTACTGCGGGTTGTATTGCTCTTGCGTTTGGCCGCTGCCACGCCCGGCGGCAGGTTGCCTTTTTCTGACACGCGGGCAATGCCGCGCTTTTTGAAGCGGTCAAACAGCACCGGTGGGGGTGCCGAAGCAGTACCCTGCCCCTGTGCAGCGCCTTCTTTTCCTGCCTTGAACGGGCCGCTGATGATGACCAGGTCAATCTGGCGGCTGTCGAGATCGACCCGGCTGACCTGTACGGTCACGCGGTCAGTCAGCTGGTAACGCACCCCGCTGCGCTCTCCGCGCAACTCATGGCGTACCTCGTCAAAATGGTAATAATCCGAGCCCAAATCAGTGATATGCACCAGGCCTTCGATAAACAGATCATCAAGCTGCACGAAAATACCGAAGGAAGTCACACCTGACACCGTGCCGGTGAAGTGCTCGCCCAGCTTGTCCTTGATGAAGTAGCACTTGAGCCAGGCTTCCACATCCCGCGATGCCTCATCGGCCCGGCGTTCGTTGGCCGAGCAGTGCAGGCCCAGCGCATGCCAGATCGAATCTTCCGCCGTGCCGGTGGCCCTGCCTTCCAGTTTGTCCTTGTTCATCTGACGGCGCATGGCGTTGGACACATTCTTGTTCAAGAGGCGCTGGTCAATACCGGCAGGCTCATAGCGTTTGCCCTGCAAAATCGCCTTGATGGCGCGATGCACCAGCAAATCGGGATAACGCCTGATCGGGCTGGTAAAGTGGGTATACGCCTTGTAGGCAAGGCCAAAGTGGCCAACATTATCCGGGCTGTATATCGCCTGCTGCATGGAACGCAGCAGCATCGTCTGTAACAGCGGCGCATCCGGGCGCGGCATCACCTGCTTGATCAGCACGGCATAATCCGACGGCTGCGGTGAATTGCCGCCACCCAGCCTCAGCCCCAGCGGCCCTAAAAAGGCGCGGATCTGGTCCAGCTTTTCCTCACCCGGTGCAGCATGGATACGGTAGGTACCGGGATGATGGTGCCGGATCAGCAAGTCAGCCGCACAGACGTTGGCCGCCAGCATGCACTCCTCAATCAGCTTGTGGGCATCATTTCGCACACGCGGCAGGATTTTTTCAATCTTGCCTTCCGGGTTACTGACGATATACGTTTCCACCGTCTCGAAATCAATCGCCCCCCGCTTTTCACGCGCCTCAAAAAGGACACGATACACAGAAAACAGGTTGCGGATGTGCGGCACCACATTGGCATGGATGGCCGCTTCAGGCCCGCGGGGGCTTTCCAGGATTGAGGCGACAGCGGTATAGGTCATGCGGGCGGCAGATTTTATCACCGCAGGATAAAACTGGTAAAAATCCGGCTTGCCCTCCGCGCTCACGACCATATCGCACACCAGCGCCAGGCGATCCACATCCGGGTTCAGCGAGCACAGACCATTGGAAAGTTTTTCCGGCAACATGGGAATGACACGACGGGGGAAGTAGACCGAGGTGGAACGCAACAGCGCATCCTTGTCGATCGGGTCATTGGGCTTCACATAATGGCTGACATCGGCAATCGCCACCAGGAGGCGATAACCTGTCGTCTTGCCCATTTCCACCGGCTCGCAATACACCGCATCGTCAAAGTCGCGGGCATCTTCTCCGTCAATCGTCACAAAAGGCACATCACGCAAATCGACACGATCCGTCAGGTCAGCTGGCTGCACCGTATCGGGCAGGCTGTTGGCCCGATCCATCGCTTCCTTGGAGAAGATATGCGGCAGACCGAATTTGCGAACAGCTATCTCGATCTCGATACCCGGATCATCCATATCACCCAGCACTTCAACAATCTGCCCCAGCGGCTGGGCATAACGTGATGGCTGCGTGAGCAGCTTGGCATTCACAAACTGTCCCGCCTGCGCATTTTTCGGCGGTTTTTCGACGATGATGTCATGCGCGATGCGGCGGTCTTCCGGCGCGATCAGCCAGGTGCCGTTTTCATGCAGGAGACGCCCGACCACATGGGTATGCGCACGGGAAAGCACCTCGACAATCGTGCCCTCAAAACGCCCGCGGCGGTCACTGGCAATCACGCGCACCTGCACGCGGTCGCCATTCATAACCTTCTGCATTTCCTTTTCAGACAGGTAAATGTCGTCCCCGCCCTCGTCCGGCAGCAGAAAGCCATAGCCATCCCGGTGGCTTGAGACCTGCCCGACAATAAAGCGCGTCGAATTTCTGATGCTATAACCGCCTGCCTCGGTGAAATTCAGTTGTCCGTCACGCTGCATCGCCTCCAGGCGGCGCGTGAGGCCTTCTATTTCGCCGCGCTTCACATGGAGCGTCTTGGCGATGGTTTTCGCGCTCTGGCTGCCTGTGGCATTCCTGAGTGCATCAAGGATTTCTTCCCGGCTGGGAATAGGATAAGGATATCGGCTCAAATTAATCCGTCTTTACTGATAAATATTCGATAAAAATACTGCTTTAGGCTTATTGGCAGCATACCTGAAAAGCGCTGTTTCACTTGCGGAAAGCACAATATTCGCGCTTTTCACATTGAAACGCAAGGAGATTGACTTCGGATAAAATCATGCTAAAATGATTGGCTTCTGTCGGATCAGTATGACACAAAATCGTACTCGTGTCCGACAACCACTCTCTTTATGAGATATTGCCCACGTGGCGGAATTGGTAGACGCGCACGGTTCAGGTCCGTGTGTTGAGAGACGTGGGGGTTCAAATCCCTCCGTGGGCACCAAGCCAAAGTAACAATCAAATCAATCGATTACGCAACAAAAATCCCGTTGAAAAACGGGGTTTTTGCATTTTCTTTTTAGGATACACCTTTACCCTGTTCTCAAGAATTTCTGAGCAGATAAATCTCTCTTTGCGCGCTGTAAAAGACGCCTTGTTTTTACTTTTAAAGATAAGCCTATTCATTCATTAAAGGAAGCAGTAATGTGCAAAATAGTGTCTCTATACAATAACAAGGGCGGGGTTTCCAAAACAACAACGACCTTTAATCTTGCGGTGCTTTTATCACAGCAAAACAAGAAGGTTCTGCTAGTTGATTGCGATCCCCAATGCAATATGACCGAAATGTTTTTTGCTATCAACGAAGAGTTGAGTGACCCTGATCAGGCATTGCCCGGGACATCCATTTATGACGCCATGCTCCCAAGATTTCAAGGGAAACAGGCGGAAATAGATGCCAATAACGTCACATTGTCTGAACATCAAAAATATAAGGGCTTATTTTTGCTCCGTGGTGATCTGAAATTTTCACGGGCCGAAACGTATTTCGGTACCGCATGGAATCAGGCTGTCACAGACAATATTCATGAAAAAAACACCTATGTCGCC
>JAAZED010000101.1 GCA_012512465.1 Oxalobacter sp.
AACTTATCATATCGAATTCAAGGCAGCATTTAATTTGAGGCAATATCGGAGCTACTGTTTTACATGACTACCAACCTGTCGAGGATCATTCCTCCTGAAAACATTGTGCTTGATCTTGAAGCAACGGACAAGCAGCAACTCTTTGACAAGGTCGCAGAGCGCTTCGAAAAGCAGTGCGCGCTTCCTGCCGCAACGATTTCTGAAAACCTGCTGGAACGGGAAAAACTCGCGTCAACCGGGCTGGGACACGGCGTTGCCGTACCGCACGGACGTATTGAGGGGCTAAAATCCCCTACCGCTGCGCTGGTCAGGCTGGCTGAGCCGCTTGCGTTTGATTCACCGGATGGCAAGCCGGTAGACCTGATGGTTGTTCTCTTGATTCCTGACAACGTGACGCAAAAACATCTTGAAATACTGTCAGAGATTGCTGAAATGTTTTCAGACGCAGACTTCAGGGATGCGCTTACCCACGAGAAGAGCCCGGCGGCTGTCCATGACATGCTCATATCGTGGTTACCGGCCCACATGAAAAAAACCTGATCATTCATTCTTACTGCATTTTCATATGACCACGCCAAAGACCCTGACCATACAGCGACTTTATACAGAAAACAGAGAGCCTCTGAAGCTGACGTGGTTTGCCGGTCTGGAAGGCGGGGACCGCATGGTATCACCAGGCAGCGCCTCTGCAGCAGACCAGGTTGGACACCTTAACCTGATCCACCCGATGCGCATACAGGTATTCGGCCGGCAGGAAATCAGTTATTACGACCGCCTTTCACCCGAATCACGGGCATACCTGGTTCATGAAATCGTTGACTGCAATCCTCCCGCACTGATTGTTGCCCGCGGCCTTGACGTGCCGCCTGACCTGCATTCCATCTGTAACGAAAATAATATTCCCCTTTTTACCACCCCCCTGACGGCAGCGGAAATCATTGACTACCTCCGTGTCTACCTGTCAAAGAAACTGGCGCTACGCATCATCATGCACGGTGTTTTCATGGATGTGCTGGGTGTAGGGGTACTGATCACCGGAGAATCCGGGCTGGGTAAAAGCGAACTGGGGCTGGAACTGATTACCCGTAACCACGGCCTGGTTGCGGACGATGCCGTGGAATTTGCGCGGATTGCGCCCAACATGATTGAAGGACGCGCCCCCCAGTTATTACAGAATCTGCTTGAGGTTCGCGGACTGGGCCTCCTGGATATCCGGGCGATTTTCGGGGAAACGGCAGTACGCCGTAAAATGCAGCTCAAACTGATAGTGCACCTCATGCGCAGCCGGCTTGGCGAAGAGGCAGGCGAACGCCTGCCGGTGATCTCACCCACACAGGAAGTGCTGGGAATACCCATCAGAAAAGTGGTCATTCCCGTTGCTGCCGGCCGCAATATTGCGGTTATGCTGGAAGCGGCCGTTCGCAATACCATCATGCAGTTGCGCGGATTCAACACTATGGAGGAATTCATGGAACGTCAGCGCCAGGCCATGACGAAAGACTGATCGGGCCTGCCTGCGCAAGTGCGGGCAAGGCGATTGTCGTTTTTGTTTTTAAGAAACGCTGATTAAATGAGTTTGGGAGATGAAGCGCAAGGCAAACGGAGCAATTCGTTCACAAAGCCTTTTAATCAGCCTTTCCTTAAGTGGACCATCCGGGGGATTTCCCATGCATATCATCCTCATTACCGGTATTTCAGGTTCCGGCAAATCCGTTGCATTGAATGTGCTGGAAGATGCCGGTTATTTCTGCGTTGATAACCTGCCCCCCGTTTTACTGCCCAACCTGGTCGAAACCTGCATTGAAGAAAAAAAATCGCGCCTGGCTGTTGCGGTCGATTCGCGAAGTGCGCACTCACTTTCCGATCTTCCTGCCACCGTGGAAAAACTTCGCAGTGACGGACACCATCTTCAGGTGGTTTTCCTCACGGCAGATACCCACTCCCTCATCAACCGTTTTTCCGAAACCCGGCGAAGCCATCCCCTCGCCCATCGCGCGCCATCCAGCCATGACCCCTCAGACCAGCGCACCCTCATGGAAGCCATCCATGCTGAAAGAGAAATGCTGGCAGAGATCCAGTCAATCGCTCACGTCGTCGACACATCCCATCTCTCAACGAACAAGCTCCGGGGCTGGATCAAGGAATTTGTCGAAGCGGAGCACAGTACAGACCTGACACTGCATCTGGAATCTTTCGGCTTCAAGTTTGGTATTCCGCAGGATGCCGACCTGATGTTTGACGTGCGCAGCCTGCCCAATCCGCATTACGATCTGCGCCTGCGCCCGCTCACCGGAAAAGATGAGCCGGTCAGACAGTTTCTGGAAGCACAACCCGAAGTCGGTGACCTCCTGACGGATATCCGTCAGTTTGTTGAAAAATGGCTGCCATCTTACAAACGGGATCACCGCAGTTACCTGACCGTTGCCCTCGGATGCACAGGGGGTCAGCATCGTTCAGTCTATATGATTGAAGAGCTTGCCAGATACTTCAGCCAATCGGAAACCGTTCTGGTCCGGCACCGCAATCTTTCCTGAAAACAAGACACCTTTTATCGCTTATACAATCAGTTTGACACCCTCCAGTAATTTTCTGACTGGTGCGGGCAATGGCGCATTATCCAGGCCAGCCATGTCATACCAGACATACCGCTCATCCGGCATTTTTCTGGTTGTCTTTGAAAGTGTCATCAGGATGGGGACAATATGCAGCCTGAAATGGGTAAACGTATGGATGAATCCCCCAAGCCATTGCAGGGAATCCACATGACCAAATGGCCCAAGGACTTTGTTCAGCATAGCCGGATGGATATCTGACTCACTGCCCGGCAGTTCAGGCAATGAAAAAAGCCCTCCCCAGATACCCGATGCCGGCCGCTTTTCCAGCAAAACACGGTTCTTATGTATTGCAACCAGCAGACAGACATGCCGTTCAGGCAATGTTTTCGATGGTTTCCTGACAGGCAGTTCCCTGACTTTGTCCTGCAAAAAAGCATAGCAACAGGAAGAAAAGGGGCACAAATCGCAGGAAGGCGTTCCCCGCACGCAAATCGTGGCGCCCAGATCCATCAATCCCTGGGTGTACGATTCCAGATCCTGCTCAGGCAATAACGACTCGGCCAATTGCCACAACCTGTTTTTGACCTTTGTCGCACCCGCGTATTCCTCAATGCCAAAAACCCGGGAAAGCACCCGGATGACATTGCCATCCAGAATCGCAGCCCGTGTGCCACTGGAAAAAACCGAAATGGCGGCAGCCGTTGAACGTCCGATACCGGGCAATGCCTCGAGTAACGCCGGATCAACAGGAAAATGCCCGCCATATTTTTCAACAACAATCTGCGCACAGCGGTGCAGATTACGTGCGCGGGAATAATACCCCAGCCCGCTCCATTGGGCCATGACGGCCTCAGCCGGGGCAGATGCCAGCGCGGCCACATCAGGAAAATATGCAAGAAAACGCGCGTAATACGGAATGACAGTGGTTACCTGCGTCTGCTGCAGCATGATTTCCGAAAGCCATATTCGATAGGCATCCCGTGTCTGCTGCCAGGGGAGCGCATGCCTTCCATGACGTTTCTGCCATGCAATCAACACCCCGGAAAAATCAAAATCCGGTTGCCGGGCGCTTCTTTTTGATGCCGCTTTTTTATTTGCCGGTTTCATAAACAGCCAAAACCTGATATTTTCTTCACCATTGCTGCCAAGGCCATTGTGTCAAACCGTATGGTATGACCCGGTTCCCTGTTGAAGCAACCTGATCCTGATTAATAAAGCAGACAGTATATGGAAAACGCCGTTTTCGTGCAGATAAAAAAATCCTTATCCGTTCTTTCACGGCTGGTTTTGTGCCTTTCTTTCATTCTGCTTGCCGGATGTGAAACCGGGCCAGCCATTGAAGACGAAGCAGAACTCCCGGCCAGAATCACCCGAAAATGCAGTGATTCAATGGAAATTTCAGGCCGTGTTTCCATGAACTACACCCTTTCCCGCAACGATAAAACCGAATCGCTGCATGGTAAATTTTCCTGGAAGCAGCATCGCGACAAGGCGCACATTGATATCTTCTCCCCTCTCGGACAAACCCTGGCAGTCATTGACATTTCCCCCGGACAAGCCATCTTTACCGCTTCCGGAAAAATCCCGGTCAGCGCAACCGATGCGGATACCCTGGTTTTCCAGCAGCTTGGCTGGCCGCTGCCCGTTTCGGGCATGCGCCACTGGCTGCAGGGATGCGCAACCAATACCAGTGGAAAAGCGTTTCAGGCTGATCCGGCCCATCCCGAAGTCACCACACCTGATGGATGGCGGATTCACTATGTCAGTTGGAATTCCTTTCAGGAAAACCAACTGGTTCCACGCCGTATTGATATGACCCACACGCCCGCAGCAGATGCGGCGGTCAGCGAAATCCGGATTCGCCTCATCATTGATGAATGGCTCACAGAAAACGGAAAACAGGATTGACATGGCACGCACACTGCATCACTGCCCTGCCCCGGCCAAGCTGAACCTGTTTTTACACATTACCGGTCGCCGGCCTGACGGATATCACCTGCTGCAAACCGTTTTCCAGCTCATTGATTTTGGCGATACCCTGCATTTCACGTTTCGGGAAGATGGCAATATCTGCCGGGTAACCGCAATCGAAGGCATCCCGGAAAAACAGGATCTCATCGTTCGCGCCGCCCTTCTGCTTCAGCGCGAAATTTTCCAGCGAACCCGCAAAAAACCAGGCGTGAACATTGCCATCGAAAAACGCCTGCCCGCCGGTGGCGGGCTGGGCGGTGGCTCATCTGACGCAGCAACCACCCTGATGGCACTCAACCATCTGTGGGAATGCGGACTGAATAAAGAAGAACTCATGCAGATGGGCCTTCAACTCGGCGCGGATATTCCCTTTTTTATTTTCGGACATAATGCCTTTGCAGAAGGTATCGGGGAAATATTGCGTCCTGTCGATACGCCCGATGGCTGGTTTGTTGTGATCCATCCCAATATTTCAGTACCAACAGCCGCAATATTTGCATCAAGGGAATTGACAAGAAATACGGAAAGGATCAAAATGTTGGACTTTCCCGGCTATTTGACTGAAAATAGCTTTTTGGGAAAAAATAATTTGCAGTCTGTTGCTGAAAAACTGTATCCTCCGGTTTCAGAAGCCATTGAGTGGTTAAACAGATATGCAGATGCCAGAATGACCGGCTCAGGTGCCTGTGTCTTTGCCCGCTTCAACAGTGAGGCTGAAGCAGACAAGGTAGTCAGTAAAATACCTGGGGAATGGAAAGGCTGGAAAGCGAGAGGATTACAGATTCATCCGCTTGATGAGATATTAAAAAGGCATCCGGTGGAAAATGATTGACAGAGCATCCGGCTTGTCCGGGGTTCAAAAGGTCAGCAGGGGAATCGCCAAGCTGGTTAAGGCACTGGGTTTTGATCCCAGCATGCGAAGGTTCGAATCCTTCTTCCCCTGCCACTTCAATCAAGGTGCCCGCCGTCAGGCGACCAGAAAACAAGCTGACGGCAAGCCGCATACGGAACTGATCCATTTATGCGGCTTTTGATTTTGTAACGAGACTATCGCAGGAATTCCATGTCCGATCCCAATCTGATGATTTTTACCGGCAATGCCAACCCGGCGTTGGCCGCCAAAGTAGCCAGCAAACTCGGTATCCCGCTGGGCAAAGCGCATGTTTCCCGGTTTTCTGATGGTGAAGTCACCGTTGAGATCAAGGAAAATGTCCGCGGCAAGGAAGTTTTTGTCATGCAGTCCACCTGTGCACCCACCAATGACAACCTGATGGAAATCATGCTGATGGTTGATGCATTAAAACGTGCCTCTGCCAAACGCATTACCGCCGTCATCCCGTATTTTGGTTACGCCCGTCAGGATCGCCGTCCGCGTTCAACCCGCGTTGCCATCTCGGCAAAAGTCGTCGCCAACATGCTGGAAAACGGGGGGGTGGACCGTGTGCTTATCATGGATGTCCATGCCGACCAGATTCAGGGCTTTTTCGACATTCCTGTTGACAATATTTATGCGTCACCCGTTCTTTTACGCGACCTGATCAAGAAAAGATACAAAGACCTGCTCGTCGTATCGCCTGACGTCGGTGGTGTAGTCAGGGCACGCGCGCTGGCAAAGCTGCTTGACTGTGAGCTTTCCATCATCGACAAGCGCCGCCCGCGCGCCAACGAATCCGAGGTCATGAACGTTATCGGTGAAGTTGCGGGCAGAAACTGCGTCATCATGGATGACATGGTTGATACCGCAGGCACACTGACAACTGCTGCCGATATCCTGAAAGACAGGGGAGCCAAAATGGTGGTGGCCTACTGCACCCACCCGGTCCTGTCCGGCCCGGCTGTCGAACGCATCAACAATTCCAAACTGGATGAGCTGATTGTCACTGATACCATCCCGTTATCCGATGCGGCAAAACAATGCAGCAAGATCCGCCAGGTTTCCTGCGCCGAACTGCTGGCAGAAACCATCCGCCGTATCAGCAGAGGCGATTCGGTCATGTCTTTCTTTATGGAAGCAGAAACCATCGAAATCTGATAAAAGCATT
>JAAZED010000102.1 GCA_012512465.1 Oxalobacter sp.
AACGCCCGCAACACCAAAAAATCCTGTTACTGCCCGCCAGTCCAAAAAAACTGCTCCAGCAGTTACTGCCACTGTACCGGCAAAGCAACCCAGAAAAAAACTGGAAGACACGACGCTGCAATCTCCTGTCAGCCGGGCGGCGAGCAAATCAGGCCAAACTAAAATGTTTGTGCTGGATACCAATGTGCTGATGCATGATCCAACGGCCCTCTTCCGTTTTGAAGAACATGACATCTTCCTGCCGATGATCACGCTGGAAGAAATGGACAACCACAAGCGCGGCGTCTCGGATGTCGCTCGCAATGTGCGCCAGGTCGCCCGTTCTCTGGATGCACTGGTGGCCAACGTCGATGAAATGCACCTGGAGGATGGCATCCCTCTGGATAAGCTGGGCAACAAGGAAGCCGGGGGACGGCTTTACTTCCAGACACGGCTTCAGCCCAGTGAGCTGCCCAAAGGGCTTCCTCGTGAAAAAGGGGACAACCAGATCCTTGGTATCGTCAATGCCCTGATGGCCGCATTTCCGGGACGTGCCATTGTCCTCGTATCCAAAGACATCAACATGCGTATCAAGGCGCGCGCTTTGGGTCTTGCCGCAGAAGATTATTTCAATGACCAGGTACTGGAAGACTCCGATCTCCTCTATCCGGGCACAATGGAATTGCCGGAAAACTTCTGGGAAACCCACGGCAAGAATATCGAATCCTGGCAGGAAAACAATCATCATGGCGCCAGCAAGACGTTTTACCGTATCACCGGCCCGCTGGTTTCTTCCATGCTGCTTAACCAGTTTGTCTACCTGGAACCGAAAAATGGTGAAGCGCCTTTCCATGCGCAGGTAAAAGAAGTCAACGGCAACACTGCCGTTTTACAGACACTGCACGATTACACGCATCAGAAAAACAATGTCTGGGGCATTTTAGCCCGCAACCGCGAGCAGAACTTTGCCTTCAATATCCTGATGGATCCGGAATGCGATATCGTGACACTGGTCGGCCAGGCCGGCACCGGTAAAACCCTGCTTGCACTGGCAGCCGGTCTGACACAGGTACTTGACAGCAAACGCTATAACGAAGTCATTGTCACCCGCGTTACGATTCCTGTCGGTGAAGACATCGGTTTTCTTCCCGGAACGGAAGAAGAAAAAATGTCACCCTGGATGGGCGCCTTTGATGACAACATGGAAGTCCTCAACAAGGCCGGCCACCAGGAAGGCGGGGAATGGGGACGCGCGGTTACTCACGACCTCATCCGCTCCCGCATCTCGGTAAAATCTCTGAACTTTATGCGCGGGCGCACTTTCATCGACAAATTTCTCATCATCGACGAGGCCCAGAACCTGACGCCAAAGCAGATGAAAACCCTGATCACGCGTGCAGGCCCTGGCACCAAGATCGTCTGCCTGGGCAATATCGCCCAGATTGATACGCCCTATCTCACCGAAGGCTCCAGTGGTCTGACCTATGTCGTTGACCGTTTCAAGGGGTGGGAGCACAGCGGGCATGTGATGCTGGCCCGTGGCGAACGTTCAAGGCTGGCTGATTATGCCAGCGACATCCTGTAGGACATTATCCCGCAAGTACAGGCAAGAAAGGAAGCACATGGAAGAACGTGAATTGACCGCCCTTATGACAACACCACTGGAAATTGAAATCATTACCGGCCTGGCGGAAAGAAGAACCCTTTCTTTCCGCACGCCGGAAGGCTATTTTGCCCTTACCGATGCAGAAACCAATCCGGAAGGTGACGATTCCACCTACTACGATGTTAACGAAGCTGCCTATGAGGATGACAGCCTTTCCCTGTATTTTTCCCCTGATGCCCAATTCCAGGATGAATACGATGTGGTCATCCTGAACTGGCCCATGAATGAAAAAATCATTGATTTTCTGGCCGGTCACCTCTTTTTGGGCACGCCGCTGCGGCTGGCCTTGAATACCGACGGCAGAAACCGGATGCAATAACAGCAGCATGACCAGGCAGATCCGTTACCAGGTCATCAAGGAAAACCGGCTGGTTGGCAAAGAGCATACCCTGCTTTGCGATGCCGTTCTGATGGCTGCCAGCTATGATGGACATGCGGCAAAATTTGTGCGCGACAAGCATGGCTTCATGTGCTTTTATGCCAGCCGCCAGCAAATGCCTCACCAGGAGTACATTCCAGCGCCCTGTGATGCGTTTCGCCCCTGGTCCCCCTTAAAAGATGAAGCCCAGGCAAAAGAACAGGTTGCCCGGCTGATTGCCGAAAGCGGCTGGCTTCATTTCAGGCACAAGGATATGGGAATCGTCTTTCTCACGTATGAAAATGACATCCTGACAGAACTCAGTGAAAATGCCCCGCCGGAAATGCTCGCCCTGTGTGGTGGATAAAAACGCATTTTACGGGCCGGCCATGAAAAAAGGCGGATAAATCATCCGCCTTTTTCTTATCCCAGCAGCTCCCTCAACACAGGCATATTGCGCACCTCATACCGCTTTTTGAATGCATCAATCTCTGCCTTGCTGTATTTTTCTCCATCCAGGACAAAGGACTCTGCCGGAAACGGCCGCTTGTTGTCCACCTTGACATCAATAACAACCGGCTTCTCACTGCGACTTGCCTCAGTAAATACTTTTTCCAGTTGTTCGGGCTTTGTCACCGTAAACCCGACAGCCCCCATTGCCTCGGCCGCTTTCGCAAAATCAACAGGCGTCAGGTCTACCCCGTAATATTCCTGCCTGCTGTCTTCCTGCTCAGCCTCGATAAATCCCAGCGAATCATTGGAAAAGACGATATTGATAACCGGCAGGTTATAGCGAACCTGGGTGATGATGTCCTGCATACTCATGGCAAAGGCGCCATCTCCGTTCAGCGTAAAAACCTGCCTGTGGGGATAACTGAGCCTGGCGGCAATCCCTCCGGGAATCCCATAGCCCATCGTGGCAAACCATCCTGAGGTCGTGAATTGCTGCCCAGCTGCATTCATTTCCAGAAGACGCACAGCATGAATGGTGGAATTACCCACATCTGTTACAAAGATGGCATCCGGTTCGGCAATCCGGTTGATTTCATGAAAAACCGGCTCCACACGCATCGGGACGGCATCGCTGTCCTTAAAGCCCTTGAGCCACACATCCCATCCTTCCCGATTCAGGCGATTTGCTTCAAGCCACTTGCCGGCTTCTTTTCTTTTCCCTTTCGCCACCATCTGGCGCATGGTTTCACGCGCATCCCCCAAAATGGCAACATCCGCATGATGGCGGCGTCCCAGCTTCGACGAATCAATATCCACCTGGATAAAGCGTGCAGCAGGTGAAAAAAAGGCGCGCGCAAAAGGAAAGTCACTACCGATAAAAACAATGAGGTCAGCCATTGCCAGCGCTTCATTAGCCGGTTTGGTGGCAACCCTGGCTGCCATCCCCAGGAAATTTTTATAATCATCCGGCACGATGCCCTTAGCCAGAACCGA
>JAAZED010000103.1 GCA_012512465.1 Oxalobacter sp.
AATCATGGCCGATAACGTTGCCGGGGACCTGAAAAATCTCGAATCGGCATGGGAAGAACTGGGCATCAGCGTCTTTGATTCACAAAACAGCGGGCTTCGGGGAAGCCTGCAATGGCTGACAGAAATCACCCGGGACGTGGGACTGTGGGCAAAGGAAAATCCAAAACTGGTTGAAACCCTTGGCAAGGTTGCCGCCATTCTGGCCATTCTCATCACCGCGGGAGGCGTCTTGCTCCTGCTCGTTTCCACCATCCTCGCGCCGCTGGCCATGCTGAAACTGGTTCTGGCCGGGGTTGCAATCAGTGCTGGCGCCGTCACCTGGCCCATTCTCGCCATCATTGCCGCTGTTGCTCTGCTGGCGGCGGGCATTTATCTGTATTGGGACGAGATCAAGGCGCTTTTTACCGGCATTGAAAATTTTCTGTCCACGCTTGTTCCGAAATTTTTTCAGTTCGGGGCAGACATGGTCAACGGACTGATCGACGGCATTATCAGTATGGCGAAGAAGGCTCTCGATAAAATAAAATCCTTCGCCGGCAGCATCGCCGAAGCCTTCCAGGCCGCAATGGGCATCCACAGCCCCAGCCGGGTTTTCATGGGATACGGTGGCCACATGACAGAAGGGCTTGCCATCGGCATAAACCGCGGCCAGAACCAGCCCCTGCAACAGGTACGCGCACTCACCGACCAGCTGGGCAGGATTTCATCTGACATCATCTTTGACCAGAAAACAGGCGAGGGCATCCGCATCGACCGGCGCCCGCCCATGGCTGTCAGTGGTGCCGGTGGCACTGCTTCAGTTGGTGAAACAAAAATCGAGATCATCATCAACCCGCAGCCCGGATCCGATCCGCAAGCCATTGCACGGGCTGTTGCCCTGGAACTCGACCGGCGCGAACGCGAAAAGGCCGTGCGCCGAAGTGCTGGCTACGTAGATTATTAGGAGACATTGCCATGATGATGTGCCTGGGCATGTTTGTTTTTTCCCTTTCTACCCTTGCCTACCAGAATTTCCAGAGGCAGACCGAATGGAAATTTGCCAGTAACAGCCGGGTAGGCACCCGTAATGCGTACCAGTTTACCGGGCAGGGGGACGATACCATCACGCTGTCCGGATGGTTTGCGCCGGAATTCAACGGATCCCCGCTGGCGATCAACCTGTTGCGCGGGATGGGCGATACCGGCCAGGCATGGATGCTGGTCGAGGGTACCGGCAGGATCTACGGAAAATGGATTATCACCGGCATCAGCGAAGGGCGAACCTATATCGGCGCCAATGGCGCTGGCAAGCGGATTGAATTTACCCTCAACCTAAAATGCGTGGACGACGATCCAAACGCCGTGCTGGGCGATCTTCGCGACGTGCTGAACAAATACCTGCCCGATGGTTTCAGTCTGCCGGATATCCCGAAAATTCCTGATATTTCCGGTTTGCTCTGATGAATACCGTACCTGTACCTGCCTTTCGCATCACCTTTGACGGCAAGGACATTTCGCCGAAGATGCGTCCGCGCCTGGTGAGCATCAGCCTCTCGGAAAATGGCGAGGATGAGGCTGACCAGCTGGACATTACCCTGGATGATTCCGATGGCCAACTGGCCCTGCCCTCGATCGGCGTTACCATCCACGCGGTAATCGGCTGGAAAAACGGGATAATGGTCGATAAAGGCACCTTCACCGTTTCCGGTTACAGCCATGCCGGTGCTCCGGACACGCTCACTGTTCACGCCCGCACAGCCGATCTGACAGATAACCTGAAGGAAGTCCGGGAGCGCAGTTATCACCAGACCACCCTGGGCGCGATCATTGACCAGATCGCCAAACGCAACAGCCTGAAATCCGGCATCGCTCAAAACCTGCGCGCCAGAAAAATCAGGCATATCGATCAGACCGGCGAAAGCGATGCTGCATTTTTGCGCCGATTAGGAAAACAGTTTGACGCCGTGGCTACCATCAAAAACGGCACTCTGCTCTTTACGCTTAAATCCCAGAGCAAGACGGCCTCCGGAAAGGACATGGACACCGTCACGATCACCCGCAAGGATGGCGACAGTCACAATTTCAACGTGGACAAGCGGGATGAATACACCGGGGTACGGGCATACTGGCACGACCCCAAAAAAGCCCGGCGAAAAAGCGTCGCGGCCGGTCTGACCAGAAAGTGTAAAAACCTGAAAAACACCTATGCCAGCAAGGAAGAGGCAGAGGAAGCAGCCAAGGCCGAGTGGCTGCGCATCCAGCGCGGGGAATTCAAATTCAGCATGACGCTGGCGCTGGGCCGCCCGGATCTACTTCCGCAGTCACCTGTTCGGGTATCAGGCTATAAGCAGCTTATTGACGAGACG
>JAAZED010000104.1 GCA_012512465.1 Oxalobacter sp.
AGATTCAATCATGTATTCTCAGACCTGTCAGGAAACACCAAATAATGTTTCAGGATACGCTCAAGTTGATAACAACCATCAGTTTGAACGCCAAACAGCAGGAAAAAGTCTTTCGGAGTGGATTATAATGTGTCGCTAATCGATACGCCTTATCCAGGCTAATTATGACCGACTATCTGAAAAAAATCCTGACTGCCCGCGTTTATGACGTGGCACATGAAACACCGCTTGAACCGGCGTCCCACCTCTCGCAGCGACTGGGAAATGCTGTTCTTTTCAAACGCGAAGATATGCAAAGTGTTTTCAGTTTCAAGCTGCGTGGCGCGTACAACAAAATGGCGCACCTTTCGCGAAAACAGCTGAAAAACGGTGTGATCTGCGCTTCCGCCGGCAACCACGCGCAAGGCGTCGCGCTCGCGGCAAACCGCCTGGGCTGCCGCGCAATGATTGTCATGCCCACCACAACGCCGCCAGTAAAGATTGAAGCGGTAAAGGAACATGGCGGGGACAATGTCGACGTGGTGCTTTATGGCGACTCCTTTTCAGATACCTGTGAACACGCCATGGCGCTGGAAAAAAAACACCGGCTGACATTCATTCATCCTTTTGACGATCCTTATGTCATTGCCGGGCAGGGAACCATCGGCATGGAAATCCTGCGCCAGCACCCGGCGCCCATTCACGCGGTTTTTGTTGCCATCGGCGGCGGTGGCCTGATTTCCGGTGTTGCGGCTTATATCAAGCAAATCCGGCCTGATATCAGAATCATTGGGGTGGAAACATCGGATTCCAATGCCATGGCGAAAAGCCTGAAAGCCGGACGCCGCGTTACGTTGTCAGAGGTGGGCCTTTTTTCTGACGGCACGGCAGTCAAACAGGTGGGACGAGAAACCTTCCGACTCGCCAGAAAGTACGTGGATGAGGTCATTGAGGTGGATACCGATGACGTGTGTGCCGCCATCAAGGACATGTTTTTAGATACCCGCAGTATCCTTGAGCCGGCAGGCGCGCTGACGGTGGCTGGTGTCAAGGCCTATGTCGAACAACGCAAAAAAGGGGGAAAGCCGCTAAAAAATGAAACACTGATCGCCATTGCCAGCGGTGCCAACATGAATTTCGACCGCCTGCGCTTTGTTGCGGAACGGGCTGATTTCGGTGAAAACCGCGAAGCCGTCTTTGCTGTCACCATACCGGAAGCATTCGGCAGTTTCCGACGTTTTTGCGAACTGGTCGGTCCCCGCCACATCACGGAATTCAACTATCGCATCAGTGATGAAAAACAGGCCCATATTTTCGTCGGGCTGGAAGTCCAGAACCGGGAAGAGGCATCCCGTATTGCCGGAAATTTCGACCGGCATGGCTTTTCCACCATCGATCTGACCAACGACGAACTGTCCAAACTGCATATCCGCTATATGGTAGGGGGAAAAAGCGCGCTTGCTGAAAATGAACTGCTTTACCGCTTTGAATTTCCGGAGAGGCCAGGCGCACTGATGCGTTTTCTATCCTGCATGCAGCCTACCTGGAATATCAGCCTTTTCCATTACCGTAATCACGGCGCCGATTACGGACGCATTCTTGTCGGCCTGCAAGTTCCCAAAAATGAAAGAAAAGCTTTCCGGGAATTTCTTACCGGTATCGGCTATCCTTTCCAGAATGAAACAGACAACCCGGTCTACAAGCTCTTTCTCGGGCAATAATCCTTCCTGGAAAAAGCTTTCTCACTGTTACTGAATCAGGCATATGACAACTTCTGACGACACTCCTGTCACCCCGAACACCCCGGAAAGCTCACCGCTCGGCAAACGCGCAGCGGCGCCAGCGAGCTATGATCCGGCCGTTCTTTATCCGATTCCACGCAAGCCCATGCGTGAGGAACTTGGCATCACCGGCACCATCCCGTTTTACGGGCTAGACATCTGGAACGCCTACGAACTTTCCTGGCTCAATATGCGGGGCAAACCCCAGATTGCGATCATGAACCTGACAGTTTCATCGGACTCTCCCAACATTGTTGAGTCCAAATCGATGAAGCTGTACCTGAACTCTCTTGCCCAGATGCAGCTGGCTGACGCCGATGCGGTCATCGCCCTGTTGCGCGTCGATCTGTCGGATGCTTTTGGCTCCCCCGTTGCCGTGACCCTGATACAGCAGCCGGACTTCAAGTCCATTGAACTGGAAGAACTGGAAGGATTGCTGCTTGACCGTCTGGATATTGAAGCCACCCAATACGCCCTTGATCCGTCATTGTTGACAACTGATACGGAAGAACCGCCTGTTGAAGAAAAGCTGGTATCCCACATCCTGAAAACCAATTGCCCGGTTACCGGACAGCCGGACTGGGGCAGCATCCAGATTCATTATGTCGGCCACGCCATTAACCAGGAGGGGCTGCTCAAATACCTGATCAGCTACCGGGAGCAGCAGGAATTTCACGAGCAGTGCGTAGAACGCATTTTTATGGATATCCTGAAAGCCTGCCGGCCGCAAAGTCTGACCGTCTACGCACGGTACACCCGGCGGGGCGGCATCAGCATCAACCCCTTGCGCAGCAACACATCATCCGGCAAGCGGCCTATTTTTATCCGAAATGCCCGCCAGTAATCCGGCCCCCGGAATTATGTTAAATTGACGCCAGCATGAATGAAGGTTAACTTATCATATCGAATTCAAGGCAGCATTTAATTTGAGGCAATATCGGAGCTACTGTTTTACATGACTACCAACCTGTCGAGGATCATTCCTCCTGAAAACATTGTGCTTGATCTTGAAGCAACGG
>JAAZED010000105.1 GCA_012512465.1 Oxalobacter sp.
CAACTGCATGGATAGTGTTATTCAGCTGGCTTTTTTCTGGTTCCTGTTTTTTTCGGTGTAGCCGTAGCGCTTTTCGCTGTTTTTTTGGGAGCAGTAACAGTTTTTGATGACGCCGCTGCGGATTTTTTCGCTGTTTTGGGTTTCTCAGTCGTGCTGCCAGCGTCTTTTTTTACGGGTGTCGCCCTTTTTTTCGGTGCAGCGGTTTTCCCTGCTGATTTAGGGGTTGCTGTTTTGCTTTTTGCGGTTTTTGTCCTCGGCGTTTCTTTTGCCTTGTCCAGGTCAATTTTATTGCCGCCCCATATTTCTTCCAACTGGTAATAGGCGCGGATAGGAGGTTGCATAATATGGACGACAATATCTCCCAGATCAACAAGCACCCATTCACCAGTCGTTTCGCCTTCCATTCCGATGACAGTGCCACCAGCCTGGCGGACCTTGTCGCGAACAGAAGCAGCGAGTGCCTTTGTCTGGCGGTTTGATGTACCTGATGCGATTACCAGGCGATCAAACATGCTCGTCAGGTTGCTTGTGTCAAACAAGGCGATATCAACGGCTTTGACATCTTCCAGCGCTTCGATAATGACAGTCTGCAGTTTCTTGATATTCATTTAATCCCTGTAAAGATTATTTTTCACGATATAGTCTAGCACTTTGGCCGGGACAAGCGGGTGATATGCATCTGAATGTCCGGCATTTTTCCGGATTTCGCTGGCGGAAATATCAACATCAATGCTTTCGGCAAGAAAGGTATGTCCGAAGGGAGTATTTCGGATTTCTCCGGGATCTGCAAGGCGGCTGAAAAAAAGATCGTACACCTCTGGCGGGAGGGTGGACGGTGCAAGCGTAAATCCGGGACGTGAAGCGACAGCGATATGGGCAAATTCAAAAAGCGCTTTCCATTGATGCCAGGTATTCAGGTTAAGCAACTGGTCTGCGCCTAAAATGAAAACAAGGGAAACACGATCGCCTGTTTCGGCACGAATGGCGCGAAGGGTGTCGATCGTGTAACTGGGCCCCGTGCGTTCTGTTTCCTGCCGGTCTATCGTAACAGAAAGCAAATTGGCCTCAAACGCCAGTTTCAGCATGTCAATTCGCTGCGTGGCAGAGGCGTGAAGTGCTGGCTTCTGCCAGGGGTTTCCGGCAGGAATCAGCCGGAGTATTCTGGTCTGAAACAGATGGCAGAAATATTCTGCTATAGCGATATGTCCCGCATGAACCGGATCGAAGCTGCCGCCTAAAATGACGATGCAATCAGCTGACAAATAGCCCCCGTCGGTTCATTTTCATCACCCCCTGGCGGGCAGTTTTTTCGTTGCTCGCCAGCCGATATCCTTCCGGTACTGCATGCCATCAAAGTGGATCTCATCAATCGTGTCATAGGCGATTTTCTGGGCCATGCGCATGGTGTCAGCCAGGCCAACAACACAAAGTACCCTGCCACCTGAGTTCAGGAGCTTGTCCTGGACATATTGCGTGCCGGCCTGAAAGACCACACAGTCTTCGCTTTCCTTCGGAATGCCGCTGATTTCCTTTCCGGTAACCGGCGTGTCCGGATAACCTTCCGATGCCAGCACAACCCCAAGCGCCGTTCGCCGATCCCACTGCAATTCAATTTTGTTAAGCGTTCCGTTGACAGCATGTTCCATGACATGAAGCAGGTCGCTTTTCAGGCGTGCCATGATGGGCTGTGTTTCCGGGTCGCCCATGCGGCAGTTGAATTCAAGCGTCTTCGGATTGCCACTCTTGTCAATCATGATGCCGGCATAGAGAAAGCCGGTATAGATGATGCCATCCTTTTCCATGCCATTGACGGTGGGCAGGATGATTTCACGCAAAATACGTGCATGCAGCGCCGGTGTGATGACCGGGGCGGGGGAGTAGGCTCCCATGCCCCCTGTATTGGGCCCCTGATCCTGGTCTTTCAGACGTTTATGGTCCTGGCTGGTCGCCAGTGGCAGGATATTTTTCCCGTCAACCAGCACAATGAAGCTGGCTTCCTCTCCTTCCAGAAATTCCTCAATGACAACCCGTGCGCCCGCTTCTCCGAACTTGTTATCCGAGAGCATCATATCCACCGCCTCATGGGCTTCATCTTCGGTCATTGCCACGATGACGCCTTTTCCGGCTGCCAGCCCATCCGCCTTGATAACAATCGGGATGCCCTTGTCGCGAATGTATTGATGGGCTGCCGCCGCATCGGTAAATGTCTGGTAGTCAGCAGTCGGGATACCATGCCGCTTCATGAAAGCCTTGGCAAAATCCTTGGAGCTTTCCAACTGGGCCGCTTCTCTGGTAGGACCAAAGATCTTCAGTCCGGCATCCCGGAAAAGATTGACAATACCGGCAGCCAGAGGGGCTTCAGGACCGACAATGGTCAAACCGATACCTTCCTGCCTGGCAAACTCAACCAGTTTTTCCGGACTGGTAATGTCAATGTTGACCATGTGCGGATGGCGCGCAGTGCCGCCATTACCTGGCGCAACACATACCACCTGGGTTCGTCCGGACTGCGTCAGTTTCCAGGCCAGGGCATGCTCACGGCCACCAGAGCCAATTACCAGAATTTTCATCAGTTTTTCTTACTCATCATTTTCCATGACGGCGTTGGTATACACTTCCTGCACGTCATCGATGTTTTCAAGGGCATCCAGGAGTTTCTGCATTTTTGCCGCATCCTCTCCGGAAAATTCGGTTTCCGTTTCCGGGCGCATGATAATTTCAGCAACTTCGGGTTTGAATCCCGCGCTTTCCAGTGCTTCCCTCACCTGGGTGAAATCAGCCGGGGTACAGAGGACTTCAATACCGCCTTCCTCATCCGTAATGACATCTTCTGCACCGGCATCCAGCGCGGCTTCCATGAGTGCGTCTTCATCGGTTCCCGGCGCAAAGAACAATTGGCCACAGCGCTTGAAAAGAAAGGCAACAGACCCTTCTGTTCCCATGTTCCCGCCAAACTTGTTGAATGCGTGGCGCACATCGGCAACGGTTCTGACGCGGTTGTCTGTCATGCAATCAACGATAATGGCAGCGCCATTGATGCCATATCCTGCGTAGCGGACTTCTTCGTAATTTACCCCTTCCAGATTGCCGCTGCCGCGTGCGATTGCACGGCTGATGTTTTCCTTTGGCATATTCGCATCGGTTGCCTTGTCAACGGCAATGCGTAACCGTGGATTGGCATTTGGATCACCGC
>JAAZED010000106.1 GCA_012512465.1 Oxalobacter sp.
TCACAAAAGGCTGTAAACTCCTCGACCGGGCATCCCAGATCAAGCGAACAGTTGGCATCCAGGTCCGGCATGAAAATCCGCTTTTCCGGGCTCAGCATCTTGGCTGTCTCCCCCATAAAGCGCACACCGGCAACAAACAGGGTCTTTGCAGGGTGGTCCCGTCCGAAACGGGCCATCTCCAGTGAGTCGGCAACGCATCCGCCCGTTTCCTCAGCCAGATCCTGGATATCAGGGTCCACATAGTAATGGGCAACCAGCACCGCCTCTTTTTCCTTGAGAAGGCGACGGATTTTTTCTTTCATCTCCGCTTTTTCCGACTGTGTCGGTTCGGGCGGAACACGCGCCCACGCACAGGCAATGCTGACTGCGCCACTTTCGCGTTGCGGAAGATCATACTCGACTTCCTTGATATATTCAGCGTCTGTCGGGTTAGGCATATTCATCACAGGCAAAAGTCATTCACGGTTTTACTATCGCATATCCGGCCATTGTTTGCAGCAAATAATCGCAAAGGAAACGCTGATTACATGATTTTGGGAGATGAAGTGCAAGGCGCACGGCGCGCAGCAACCAGGACATACCTTAAGACAGGCGACGGTTGCGAGCACCGCGTAATGCAGCAATTCGCTCTCAAAACCTTTTAATCAGCGGTTCCCAAAGAAACCGGCATCACAGGGTTTACGCAACTATTCAATCCCCTGGCTGGCCAGATACTCTTCATAGGTGCCTTTAAAGTCAATCACCTGCCCGTCTTTCACCTCAAGAATGCGGGTAGCTAAAGACGAAACAAATTCACGGTCATGCGAAACAAAAATCAATGTGCCAGCATATCGATCCAGTGCGATGTTCAATGATTCGATGGATTCCATATCCATGTGGTTGGTCGGCTCATCAAGCAGCATCACGTTGTGGCGCCCCAGCATCAGTTTGCCATACATCATTCTACCCTTTTCACCGCCTGAGAGCACCTTCACCGGCTTTCTCACCTCATCACCACTGAAAAGCAGCCGGCCTAAAATGGAACGGACAGCCTGGTCGTCATCTCCTTCTTTTGTCCATCGCCCCATCCACTCGGTAAGATTCAACCCGCTTTCAAATTCATCTGACGGGTCCTGCGGCATATAGCCGATATCAGCATGCTCAGCCCACTTGACAGTACCACTGTGGGCGGCCATATCACATACCGTACTGCCGATAGCGCGCAGCAACGTCGTTTTACCGGCACCATTGGCACCGATGATGGCGACTTTTTCTCCCGCTTCAATCATGATGTTGAAATTCGTGAAAATGGCCCGGTCATAGGCATGGGACAGGCCTTGTGCCTCAACAGCCAGACGATGCAGCTTCTTGCTGCCGTCAAAGCGGATATAGGGATGTGAACGGCTGGATGGCACCACATCTTCCACCTTGATCTTTTCAATCTGGCGGGCACGTGATGTCGCCTGTCTGGCTTTGGATTTGTTGGCAGAAAAACGCCTGACAAATTCCTGCAGTTCGGCTATGCGCTCCTTCGCCTTGGTATTGGCCGCCTGGATCTGGGCCTGTGCCTGGGCAGACGCCATCATATAGTCGTCATAATTGCCCGGATAGACTTTCAGCGTGCCGTAATCCATATCGGCAATATGCGTGCATACCTGGTTTAAGAAGTGACGGTCATGCGAAATAATGATCATGGTTGAGTCACGCTCATTCAGCGTATTTTCCAGCCAGCGGATCGTGTGAATATCAAGATTGTTGGTTGGCTCGTCTAAAAGCAGGATGTCAGGATTGGAAAAAAGCGCCTGTGCCAGAAGAACACGCAGCTTCCACCCCGGCGCTACCGCACTCATGGGGCCTTCATGCAAATCAATCCCGATACCGACACCCATCAGCAACTCACCGGCACGCGCCTCTGCGGTATAGCCATCATATTCGGCAAACTTTGCTTCAAGGTCTGCCGCCTTCATATAATCCTCATCGGTTGCATCCGGATTGGCATAGATCGCATCGCGTTCTTCTTTAGCCTGCCACATTTCGGTATGCCCCATCATCACGACATCCAGAACGCGCATTTCCTCATAGGCAAACTGATCCTGGCGCAACTTGCCCAGCCGTTCATTGGAATCCAGCATTACCGTCCCGGACGAAGGTTCCAGATCTCCGCCGAGAATACGCATGAAGGTGGATTTTCCACTGCCATTTGCCCCGATCAGGCCATAGCGGTTCCCCTCTCCAAATTTCATGGAAATATTTTCAAAAAGCGGCTTGGCGCCAAACTGCATCGTAATATTGGCTGTAGACAGCACCGTACTCCTCCAATGGGTAAAACATAAAACCGCCCATTGTATCAAAGCCCCCGGAGCATTTCATCCGTATATAGAGAAAAAAGCAGTAAAATCCGGCATGTACTGACCGGTTTGTATGAAAAGAGGGAAAAGAAAAAGTCGGCATCCATGAAGTGAACGCTTAATATCGGATATTTCCTGCGGTTATTGAAATGGCCTGAGTACGGTATTGCACAGGACTCAGGCCGTTTAAATTCAGTTTTATCCGTTCATTGTTGCAGTAATGGATATACGCATTTATTGCGGATTTCAGTTGTTGTATATCAGTAAAATCCGAAGAGCAGCAGCCTTCAGATTTCAGTATGCCAAAGAAACTTTCCATTACTGCATTAACCAGAAAAAAGCTTCCTATCGCTGTTTCAGACTTTCCAGCGTCGGATAGGCCGCCACTTTCAGCCTGACGGTTCCGCTGTCGGAAACAAGACGGCTGTGGGCGCCGACAGGCAATGTCACCTTGTCACGAATATGTCCGAAAGGTAGTCCCGTAACAAGAGGAACCGGGATATGGGAACGAATCCAGTCCAGCATGGATTCAAAGTCATACCCGTTATCATATTCTGTCACGGAATACCCGGAAAAATCCCCGAAAACCAGTGCCTGCTGAGTCGCAATAATACCGGCGTGATAAAGATGCAGAAGCATCCGCTCAACACGGTATGGATGCTCATTGATATCTTCAATAAAAAGAATGCCGTCTTCAACTCTTGGCATCCACCGGGTGCCAAGCAGCTGTGTAATCATGGTCAGATTACCGCCCCAGAGTGTCCCGACCACATCCACTTCGGGATTTTCCTCGGCTTTCCACTCGACAGCATAGTCCGGACCATTCAGGCAATTCCAGAAATGGCTGAGGGTAAATTCACTCTTGTCGTCACGCGTGAAATCATTACAGATCATGGGGCCGGCAAAACTGATCGCATTGGTTTTTCTCAGAAAAGCCAGCTGAAATGCCGTGAAATCACTGTGTCCCACAAAAAGCTTACCACTGGACGCATACATATCAAAATCCAGGTGCTGCAACAGGCGTGACATGCCATACCCGCCTCTCAGGGCAATAACGACATCCACATCCGGGTTGAAAGCCGCTGCCTGTATCTGGCTCAACCGGGCGATATCATTACCGCCAAACCGCTGGGAGCGCTCGGCATGCTGGTAATAATTGTAAACACGGCAATTCTGCGCCTCCAGCTCCGCGATAGCGCGCTCAACAGCATCATTGTCCGGGGCATACCCTCCCGGCGCAACAATGGCAATACCTGTCGTGTTTTTACGCATAAACCTGTTTTTGAACCTGAAACAATATTTCCTGAAATTATATTGCCAAGGGGATTTTGGCCTTACCCGGAAAGCGAAGGTGTTTTGGCTTCTTTTCTTCGCATGGCAAAAAACGCCTTCAGCAACTGTGCACAATCCGACGCTAAAATGCCACCGGTTACCGTGGCATGATGATTAAGCGTTTTTTCTTCAAAAAGATTAATCACACTGCCGGCCGCACCGGTTTTTGGATCATGTGCCCCGAAAATCACACGCCGGATTCTGGCATGAATCATCGCCCCGATACACATGGCACAGGGTTCAAGCGTAACATACAGATCACATGCCGGCAGACGGTAATTACCCAGCACCTGTCCGGCTTCCCTGAGCGCCATGATTTCCGCATGAGCCGTCGGATCATGGCCGGAAACAGGCTGGTTGTGCCCTCTTGCGACGACCTTGCCATCCTTCACAATCACCGCCCCAACCGGCACCTCACCGATTGCGCCCGCTTTCTCTGCCTCAAGAAGGGCCAGCCGCATGAAATCCTGGTCGCTACCCATTGAGAGACTACAGCGAAGATGAGGTGACTTCCGCCCAGGCATTGGGCGTCTCATACAGTTTGATACTCTGTAATGTCAGGCCGGAATCATAATGTGTCTCATAGACGTCCTTGAGCGTATCAAACGCAATCTGCGCAAGATTCTCAACTGTCGGTATCCGGTCGACAACAACGGTTTTATGCCCCGGAAGGCTGTCCAGAAACTGGCGAACCGCCGTATCGTGCTCATACACCAGAAAGGCATGATCCCAATGGGAAACCAGGTGGGTTTCGGCGAGCTTTTTCACATCGGAAAAATCCAGCAGCATCCCTTCTGAAGAGGAACCCTTCTTTTCCTGCACTTTGCCTGTCAGTGTGATATGCATGACATAACGATGGCCGTGCACATTACGGCACTCGCTCCGATGATTCGGAATCCGGTGCCCGGCGTCGAATTCGAGTTTTCGTGTAATCGTCAGCATATCTTGTTCTATTCTCCCTTCCTTTATGGAATCTGCAAATATTTATGTGTCTGCAGACTCAGCTTCCAGCGGGGATGCTTAAGGCATGTCTCAACCGCCAGTGCCGTATTTTTATCCCGCTCAACCCCATCCATCGGCTGGAGATAAAAATGATCAAATGCCAGATGCTCATAGTCTGCCAGATTTTGGCCGTTTTGCGGTATGACCAGCTTCAATTCATTCCCGAAGTCCTGAACCAGCGGTACACCTGCCTTGGGGCTCACACATATCCAGTTAACGCCAGCGGGTGCTGCTATCGTGCCATTTGTCTCAATGGCCACCTCGAACCCACGCGCGTGCATGGCATTGATCAGGGCTTTATCCAGCTGCAAAAGCGGCTCCCCCCCTGTGAAAACCACATACTTTGCCGGTACAGTCGGGTCCGGCCATAACGCGGCGATACGATCAGCCAGCATACCGCTGCCGGTATACTTCCCGCCGTTTTCCCCATCCGTTCCGACAAATTCCGTATCACAGAAGCGACAGGCGGCCGTCGGGCGGTCCTCATCACGCCCGGACCAGAGATTGCATCCCGAAAAACGGCAGAACACAGCAGGACGGCCACTTTGGGCACCCTCGCCTTGCAGGGTATAGAAAATTTCCCGAACACTGTACGTCAAGCTGGCCTTCCGCAGGTTGTTGATTGATCCCGGTTCCCATTGTCTCACCTCTTGCGGATTTCGTCATTTTTTCAGGCGAATGACGGAAAAAGGAAAAAGAGGTTATCAGGGCAAGGAGGCTTATCCGGTCCGGCGGATAGGGGAGAAATTTTTCACATTTTTCGGCGCTCAATGCTTCTGACACCCTGAAACCCTGCACATAATCACAGCCCATCGACATGAGGACATCAAGCTGATCCTGGCATTCCACCCCTTCTGCAATAACCTGCATACCCAGCTTGTGCGCCATGACCGTCATCGCTTCGCACAGTGTCCTGTCATCCTTGTTATGAACAATATTGCAGGTGAAGCTGCGATCAATCTTCACATAATCAATATCCAGGCGGGTCAGATAGAAAAAGGAAGAATAACCGGTTCCAAAATCATCCAGAGCAACCGAAATGCCCGCATCGCGAAACTTCAACAGCTGATGGACAATACTGTCGTTGACGTCAAGGAGCAGCCCCTCGGTGATTTCAATAATAATGGCCTCAGGAGAAAGCCCGAGACCATTCAGGCAATCAATCCAGGCATTGATATTTATCCCTTCTTTTTGAACTGAACCGGGGAAATATTCAGCCCCATCCTGAAGTCCGGTATGAATGTCCGCCACTTCCTGACCTGCCTGGCCGCCTGGAGGAAGACCCAGTCGCTGAACTCCTGGATAATGCCCGTCTCTTCTGCCAGTGGGATAAATTCAGCAGGATCGATCACACCCCGTGCAGGATGATGCCACCGGATAAGCGTCTCGGCATGATCTATCCTGCCTGAAATCAGGTTGAGTATCAGCTGGTAAACCACTTCAAACTGGTTTTTATCCAACGCGCAGCGCATATCACTGATCAGCCAAAGTCGTATAGTTCATATGTAATGCGGCGCACGATGAGCGCTCGGCAAGAACGGGTACCCTCTTTTTTGCTGGAGCAATGGCTTCGTGCGCTTCGCAACAGGCTCAGCACACGCTACGATTCCTCGCTATGCCCGACTTTTCAAGGCAGCTTCGCTGCCATACTGTCTGCAACGCAGAGGCATCTCACACCACGTAGTGGTGTCACTTCTCTTCTATAGTCCGCGATTGCACCGTAGCCGGGACAGGGAGGAGCGACTGGAGCTTCGCAGACCGCTGTTTGAGCGTAGCGAGTTCCGGCTGCCGTCCCTGTCACGACGAGCTGTCACGGGTACCCCGCCTTTGGCGGGGCAAGGGGTTGCGGTGCCTTTTTTGGTTAGCTTTTTGTGGCAAGAAAAAGTAACCTGCCGTGGGTCAGCCACCCACCTGATGAACCCATCTCGAGGTGCATCTCATAGCAAGAACACAACAAGCGAAGGGTAAAAAACACGCTTCGCCGTCGCGCTATGGCCGCCCCTGCTGCGGTTGCGCAGCCTCCTCCTTCGCTGCCCTTGCTGCTTCCCTCTCCGCCTCGTCTGCGGCACGTGCGGCCGCATCCATTTCCTCTTCCTGCTTTCTCATGGTTTCCAGGCGGGCCAGTGCATCCTCATTGCCCATGGTGGCAGCCTTCCGGTACCACAAAAGCGCTGCCGCCATGCTGGGTCTTACCCCCTTGCCTTCCTCGTACAACGTGCCCACACGGTACGTGGCAGGAGAATACCCCTTGCCGGATGCCCACATGTAAAGCGTGCGAGCCTGGTAATAGCTCTGCTTCACACCACCATCACCAAACTCGTACAAAAGCCCCAGCGCATACTGCGCCTCGGGTACGCCCTGCCTGGAAGCCTTCAGGTAATAGTCCAGCGCCGCTGCCGGGTCCTTTGCCACGCCCCAGCCTGTCTGAAGACTCGAAGCCATCTCATGTTCAGCCGGGCCATACCCCTGATCGGCCGATTTCTTGCACCAGACATATGCCTCGCCGGCATCCGGCGCTTTCATGCCCTGCCCGCGCTTGAACATCAGGCAAAGCTGGTATTGCGCCTCCTGGCGGCCCTCGGAAGCGGCCTTGTGGATATGCGACAGCGCTTCCTCATAATGCCCTTCCTTGTAGAGTTTCATGCCCGACGCATAGTCATCCACATACTGTCCCTGTGATTGTGACTGGGCAAAAGCACCTGCCATCGCAAGGGGGAAAAGGACTGCTGCAAGCAAAACACCCCTGATACCCATCCTGCTGCTTTTTGACTGGTCTTTACCGGATAGCTGTTGCCTCATTGACTCCCATCTCCTTCGCGTTGTTTTTCATTTGCCGGGACGGCATTGCTGCTTTTTTCATCACCGGATACCGCCTGCGGCACTGCACCCAGGCGGGCTTCAAGCTGGACAGCCTTCACCTGTGCCTGCCGCATACCCGCCTCGGCAGCCATCCGGTACCATTTTAGCGCGGCTTTGGCATCAGGAGCCACCCCCCGGCCTGCTTCGTAAAAAGTGCCCACCATGAAAAGCGCGCGGTCCAGTCCTTTTTCCGCCGCCTTTTTGTACCAGATAAGCGCCTTTTCATCACTCGCTTCGGTCAGTTGGCCCTTTTCATACATGATCCCGACAAGATGCATTGCCTGTGCGTCCCCCTGATCAGCCGCCTTCGTGTACCAATGCATGGCTTTGGCATAATCCTGCTCGAGGCCCATCCCGCGCGCATAACATTTTCCCAGTGACGTCTGTGCGGCGGCATAGCCCTGGTTTGCCGCCTTTTCATACCATCGGGCTGCCTCGGTAAAATCCTGCCGCACCCCATTGCCGTATTCCAGCATCAGGCCATAGTTGAACTGCGCCTCCTTATCCCCTCCCTCACCGGCAAGATGAAAGTAACGTGCCGCATGGGGAGCGCTCTGCGGCACCCCTCTCCCGGTAAGATACATCGTCCCCAGGTTGAATTGCGCCTGCGGTTCACCCTGCCTGGCAGACAGCTCTAAAAGCCGCCCGGCTTTGGCCAGGTCCTGTTTCACCAGCCTGCCATCGTAATACAGGTTACCCAGGTTAAGCTGGGCATAGGCGTTGCCCTGCCTTGCGGCGGCCTCAAGCCAGAAAACCGCTTTTTCCCCATCCTGCCCGGCTCCCCTGCCATCACGAAGCATCAGCCCCAGGTTATTCTGGGCTGGCGCATACCCCTGCTTTGCTGCCAGCATATACCAGCCCAGCGCCGTCTCTTCATCCTTTGTGATCCCTTCCCCGATCTCATACGCCCGGGCGAGGGCATGCTGTGCAGCAGCGTGCCCCCTTACCGCAGCTTTCTGGTACCAGCTCACCGCTGCAAACGCATCCGGTATGCTTCCTTCCCCGCTGGCAAGCCGGACGCCCAGCCGGTACATCGCATCTGCATCACCTGCGCTGGCCTTTTCCTCCAGTCTCACATCAGCAATCGTCTTTTCCGCATTATCCTGCCCCCACGCGCCCGCA
>JAAZED010000107.1 GCA_012512465.1 Oxalobacter sp.
GGTTTGAATATTGTACCCCGTCATGGGTGCCGTCATTTTACCGCAGGGATGGCGTTGGCTTTTTCCAAAAGAGACAGAATTGCCGGAATTTATCCATTTTTTTACATAAGACAAATGAACGCAGGGCATTGACGCGTATTTTTTCCTGAATGAGAGGCATTGCCGGATAATCCGGTAATGAGGCATCATGATGATTTGCCCAACCTGAACCTGGCCGTTTGATGAATAAATTCCGGACATTCATGCCGACGCCTTCCAGCAAACCGCACAGTGACTGGAAAACGATTGGCATTTTCCTTCCGTATGTCTGGGTGTACAAGTGGCGGGTGAGTTTTGCCCTGCTGTTTCTCATCCTTGCCAAGGTGGCAACCATGGGGGTGCCGGTCATTCTCAAGGAACTGATAGACCATCTCTCCGCTGAACGGTCCCATCCAGAGGTCCTGCTGGTTTTTCCGGTGGGATTATTGCTCGCCTATGGTGCGCTCCGTTTGGCAGGCACACTTTTTACGGAGTTCCGGGAGCTGCTTTTCGTCAGGGTAACGCAGCGGGCCATCCGGACGGCTGCGCTTGAGGTTTTTCGGCATCTGCATGCCCTGTCACTGCGTTTTCACCTGGACCGGCAGACCGGTGGCATCACACAGGATATTGAGCGTGGCACGCGCAGTATTCTTGCCCTGATCACATTTACGCTGTTCAATATTCTCCCGACCCTCGTCGAAATCGTTCTTGTTTTAGGATATCTTGCCCTGCATTACGATATCTGGTTTACCGTCATTGCTGCGGGTGCTTTGCTTGCCTATGTGGTTTACACCGTGCTGGTGACAAACTGGCGAACCGGTTACCGGCGGCTGATGAATGAACTGAATTCCAGGGCCCATACCCGGGCGGTTGATTCCCTCATCAACTATGAAACGGTGAAATACTTCAGTAATGAAGCGCATGAAGCCGCCAGTTATGATGCAAACCTGCAGCATTACGAAACAGCGGCGATCCGGTCGCAGTATGCCTTGTCGGTGCTGAATGTCGGTCAGGCGATGATTGTCGCAATGGCCGTTACCATGATGCTGTGGCATGCCACATCAGGCGTGGTGGAAAAAACGATGTCTTTAGGGGATCTGGTTCTTGTGAATGCGTTCATGATCCAGCTGTATATCCCCTTGAATTTTCTGGGTGTGATTTACCGGGAAATCAGGCAAAGCCTGGCAGACATGGAGCGTATGTTCCTGCTCTTGAAGCAGGATCGCGAGGTAACCGACGCGCCGGATGCAACAGAACTGAATGTAAAGGGTGCGGACATCCGTTTTTCCCATGTGGACTTCAGCTATGAGCCTGACAGGCAGATCCTGTTTGATATCAGTTTCACGATTCCTGCCGGTACCGTGACAGCGCTGGTCGGCCACAGTGGTTCGGGCAAGTCGACAATTTCCCGCCTGCTTTACCGGTTTTATGATGTCACCGGGGGTGCAATCAGCATTGACGGGCATGATCTGCGCCGTGTGACGCAGGCGTCCCTGCGAAAGGAAATCGGGATTGTTCCGCAGGATACCGTGCTGTTTAATGACACCATTGAATACAACATTGCTTATGGGCGGCCTGGTGCCACGAAAGCGGAAGTGGTGGCGGCGGCACAGGCAGCCTATATCCATGATTTTGTTGAAAGCCTTCCCAATGGATATGGCACGATTGTCGGTGAGCGGGGGTTGAAACTGTCCGGAGGGGAAAAGCAGCGGGTGGCCATTGCGCGCATGGTCCTGAAAAATCCGGCGATCCTGATTTTTGATGAGGCAACCTCTGCGCTGGATACACATGCCGAACAGGTCATCCAGGCGCAACTGAAAGAAATCGCCGTCAACCGGACAACGCTGATGATTGCACACCGGCTTTCAACGATTGCGGATGCAGACCAGATCCTGGTGCTGGACAAGGGGCGGATTATCGAGTCAGGAACACACCAGAAACTCTTTGATGCGGGCGGTGCCTATTACCGCATGTGGATGCAGCAACTGATCCGGCAGGATAAACCGGAAAACGCGGCGGAATAGAAATGGCCTGTTACTTAAAACTGAGGCGTTTTATTCAGCTGGCGCACCTTGTTTCGCCAGGCGCGTACCGGCAGGATAACGGCCAGTAAATTGATCAGTTTGCGTTTGACGAGAAGGCGTCTTCGGCCGGGAAAACGGATGCGTCGCAGCCCTTCGTGTGAGCGGAAAAAATGGTCTGCCTTTTCATAGGCGGCGGCATATTGTGGCGAACTGCCAATAAGTTTGAGTATTCGCCTGAAGATAACCATATCGTCCCACTGGTAGCGGCCGATGCCAAGATCCATGCCGCATTCCATGTCCGTTCCGATATTGGAAACAAGATGCGGAACCCGCCGGATTTCCTCTCGCTCCCGGTATCCCTGGGCGTCCGTGGCAAATTCAAAGTCAAAAAGCCGGATACTTCGATCGGGGAGGATCATGATATTGCTTGGCTTGATATCACGATGAACACAGTTAGCGTCAATTAATGCCTGGGCAACAAGCGGCAGTTTTATGACAAGTGACGCTCTTTCCTGCATGGTAAGCGAGCCACCCAGAATGGCGTCTTCGAGTGTCCGTCCCTCAACGTATTCCAGTGCCATACAGTTGATGCCGTTTTCACTGACGCAAAAAGACGGGCGTAAGAAAAAATCCGGACAGGTATCATAAAGCCGGCTGGTATAGGTATAGTCGTTTATGCTGCTGCCGCTTTTTCCTCCCCACTTGATAAACAGCTTGTCTGTTCCGCGGTACCCCTGAAAGAAGGAGAAGTTGGAGGTTTTTTCCTTCCAGCTCATGCAGGATACCCTGTGCAGATGGAACGTCGATTCCAGATACTGAATGGCGTCATCCGGCGAATCCGGTTTTTTCACAGGAAAGCACAGTTGGTCTGACATGTTACTGCCGACATGTGTCTGGATTACGCTCATGACAAATCTGGATTGCTCTCGTTACGGTACGTGACAAAATGTTACCGTATTTATTGCAAAATGGAAAAGGAAAAAAGAGGGGAAGAGGAAAGGTTCAGGGGAAGCGGCAGCGTTCGTTTCTTTGAAGAAGCATTTTTCAAATCAGAGTACAATAGAAAAGTATCGGCACGATACTGCCGTTGATGGTTTGAATCGCCGTGCAGCCGGAATGGATTTTTCAGACACAAAATGCAGTTGCCCGTAACCGCTCCGGCTGTTTGAAAATAATAATTTAATCAGGAGGAATGGCATTATGACAGCTCCAGCAATCAATATCGGAATAAATGTGAAAGACCGCGAGAACATCAGCAAAGGACTTTCGCGCATACTGGCAGAGAGTTTCCTGCTGTACATGAAAACACACAACTATCACTGGAATGTAAAGGGACCGATGTTCCAGACACTGCATGTCATGTTTGAGGAACAGTACACCGAGCTATGGAATGCGCTGGATGAAATCGCAGAGCGTATCCGTTCTCTCGGCTTTGCTGCGCCAGGGACGCTCAAGGAATACCTGAAGCTGGCATCCATCAAGGAGATTGACGGTGTTCCCGGTGCGGAAGACATGATCCGTGATGTCCTGGCCGGCTCCGAAGCAGTAAGCCGTTTGAGCCGTGATGTGCTGGCACTTGCTGACAAGGCTGGTGATGATCCAACGGTGGATCTGTTGACCGAGCGGATGCAGGTGCATGAGAAAAATGCCTGGATGCTGAGAAGCCTGATTGATACCGGAGCCGACACGGCAGCCGTGCCGGCGAGAGTCGCTTCCCATTCAGCCAAGCCAGTCGCGAAATCTGCCGCCAAAAGCAAGAAAAAATAAACGCAACAGGCCTGCAAAACCGCTTTCTGTTTCCCGTCAGGGCAGAAAGCGGTTTTTATTTTCGGGTTTTTCTGGTGGTGGTTTTTGCGGGGGGTATTATTTCTGGCTCGCTGAGATACACATCCTCGTCACCCATACTTTCAAGTGGTTCGAAAATTGCCTGCAGATCGTCCGGCGTAATCTGTACCCCCTGCGTTTCTCCTGTTGAAAGAATGGCGTCTGCCAGATCGGCTTTTTTCTGTTGCAGTTCCTGGATTTTTTCTTCCAGCGTCCCTCGGGCGATCAGCTTGTAGACGAAGACCGGTTTGTCCTGCCCGATACGCCAGGCACGGTCGGTTGCCTGATTTTCCACTGCCGGGTTCCACCAGGGGTCATAGTGAATGACCGTATCTGCTGCCGTGAGATTCAAACCGACACCGCCGGCTTTCAGACTGATCAGAAAGAGGGGAATCTGCCCTTCCTGGAAAGCGCGAATGGCGCCGGCGCGATCAACCGTATCACCGGTCAGCACTGTATAGGGGATATTCCTCACTTTCAGTTCGGCTTCAATCAGGGCCAGCATACTGGTGAACTGGGAAAAGACAAGGATACGGCGGTCTTCGAGCATCAATTCTTCCACCATTTCCATCAGTGCGGCCAGCTTGGCTGATGTTGCTGCCTTGCGGTTGGCTCCGCCCCGTAAAAGGCGTGGATCACAGCAAACCTGCCGGAGTTTCAGCAACGCATCCAGAATGACGATCTGGCTTCTGGCGACGCCTTTTTTGGCAATTTCATCACGTATTTTCTTGTCCATGGCCAGCCGAACCGTTTCATAGATATCCCGTTGCGTGGACGTCAGTTCCACATTACGGACCATTTCGGTCTTCGGCGGCAACTCGTCGGCTACTTTGTCTTTGGTCCGGCGCAAAAGAAATGGCCGGATACGACGGGTTAAGAGTGACTTGCGGTTGTCATCTGCCAGTTTCTCGATAGGGTGACGGAATTCGCTGTTAAAGGTTTTTTCATTACCCAGCAGGCCTGGCAACAGAAAGTGGAATTGTGACCAGAGCTCTCCCAGATGATTTTCAAGTGGCGTGCCGGTCAGGCACAGACGGTGACGGGCCCGCAGTGTGGTGGCAATCTGCGCAGCTTTGGAGCGGATATTCTTGATGTACTGCGATTCGTCCAGAATCAGCAGGTGATATTCATGCTCCTGCAATTCTTTTTCATCCCTGGGCAGCAGGGCATAGGTTGTCAGGACCAGATCATACTGGTCAATCCGTTCAAAGCGTTTCAGACGATCCTTGCCTTGCAGAACCAGCACCCGCAGTTCCGGGGCGAAGCGATTCGCCTCGTCTTCCCAGTTGCTCATCAGGCTGGTCGGGGCAACAACCAGCGCCGGCCTGGTCAGGCGTCCGGCTTCTTTTTCCAGCAGGATATGGGACAGGGTCTGGAGGGTTTTGCCCAGTCCCATGTCATCAGCTAAAATGCCGGCGAGTTCGTATTCGCGCAAAAACTGCATCCAGGAAAGCCCTTCCTGCTGGTAATCGCGCAGGGTGGCCTGCAGTGTTTTTGGCGGCTGGACTTTCTGTACGCCATCAAATTCAGCGAGGCGGGTTCCCATCTCAAGCAGACGCTCACCATTGAGCCAGTGCAGGGGGAGTTCCCTGGTGAGCTCTGCCAGGCGCGGTGAATCCAGCGCATGCAGGCGGATTGCCAGATCATCGGTTCTGTCGGCGAAATACAATTCACCCAGCGTTCGCAGAATCGGCTTGATTCTTCCCCAGGGTAATGCAACCCGCACACCGTCCGGCAGGGTTGTCAGCAGCGCTTCATTGTCCGGCTTTTTGTTAAGCTTTTTGGGGTCGAACTCTTCCGGTGCGGTTCTGATGAGCGCCACGAGAAGCGGAAGCAATGAAATCCGCTGTTTATTGACGACAATGCCGAGCTCCAGGCTGAACCAGTCCTTGCCGGTATTTTTTGCATCATCAGCAATACGTGCATACCAGTCTTCGATTTCAACGACATCGTACCGGTAATCCTGTGTTTTCTCGATTTGCCATCCGGATTTTTCGAGCCGTGGCATGACATGGCTGGTAAAGTCCATCCAGTCTGCCTGCGAGGGCAGGTCCAAAAGCCCTGGCAGGGTGGCATGTGGAGCGGCCAGATTGTCCTGCTGGATAAATCCGGCGTTGTGCAGGTCTTCGTAGAACCCGGCTTCCATCTTTTCATCACGCTGGATACGCTCGATAGCACTGCCCAATGCCCGCATAACCGGGACATGGCTGCCATAAAAAACGGGTTGTCCATCATAGTCAAAAAGCAATTGCGCGTAGTCGTACCAGGATGGCAGTTCGGCATGGCCTGAGCCGGCAGCCCCCTTGTTCAGGATGCTGCCTAGACGCAGGATCGGGCTCGGTTTGATATCCGTGCGAACGGATTCTTTCACCGGTTCCGGCGGAGGGATGAGGTCGGCCAGGCCCTGCGTGATCAGCATGCGGGAAACGGCGGTTTTGTCCTTGATAGGAACGGGCGGCGCCTGGGAAACCAGTTCCTGCAGGTCTTTTACCGAAATGCCGGTATCGTTCGTTGGCAGGAGGAGTTCGCCGCAGGTCAGATTGTCCATGTACCAGGGCGGTTCGGTCGGCAGGATATAGTCGATCCGCTGTTTTCTGACGGTGCGTTTTTTTTCCTCGTTTTCCGGCAGGGGGGCAAACTCCCAGGAGAGTCTGAGTGTTGATTCGGTCTCCAGCCAGATCAGGCGGGCTTCACGTGGTGGCGCGGCGCGAAGCGGGAAAAGCAACCCTTTCCCGATGTCACTCCACGAGTTCGTCCACAGCAGCTGCTGCCGGTCAATCAGTATGCGCAAAAGCTGGGCACCAAGCGGCCCGCGGGGTTCAACCAGGTTTTGGCCCTGCGGGCTCGAGCCGCCGCGCATGGCAATGAAAAGGCGGATGGTGCCATCGTCTTCGGGGAGGATAAAATCCGGTTTTTCTGTCAAAAGTGCCTGCGGGTCACTGATCGGTGACGCCGAGGAAATTTCACCGTTGGGGCGGAAGCGTACCTTGCACATGCCCAAAAAGGTGCGCCGGTCAGACTGGTCCGGAGACAGGATATACAACAGGCGCTGGGCCGGGGTGTCCGGTATTTCATTTTCCGAGGCTGCCGACGGATCGCTTGCGCCGAATGTGGCGCTTCTCAGGCGTTGCAGCCAGGAGGCAACCGGTGCAGAAACAGACTGGGCGCTCGCCGACTTTTTCTTCCGAAGCACGGTTAACAGGACAGAGACGACATGTTTGCAGTTGGTATGGTCAGGGCAGGTGCAGGTTCCCTGAAAACGCAATCCCTTGACAGTGGATTTGAGAAAAATATTCTGCTGATAAATCTGGTTGCCCGGTCCCTTGACCTGCGAACGGATCAGGTTGGCCGCGAGCTGGATCTGCTTGACATTGTCATGTTTGCTGTATTCAAGGCCAGCCTTGTATGTGGCCTCAGCAAAGTGCTTGTGAATGTCTTCCTGTGTGAAGTTCATATATCCATGATATCGCTTTTAAGCGACATTTTTCTGGGCGAAAGGGACATTATCAGCGATAAACGCCAAAAAGGGGAGGCTTTCCTTTTTTTTAATGGGTTTTTTGAGACAAAAAATTATAAATGCTGGCTGGGAAATAATGCCTCAAGGGCTGGCATATTCCGTCAGATTCCGTATCATTTCGTCTTTCCCTTTTTTTGATTCCCGATTGTCATGTTGTCATCGATAGAACAACGTATTGCCGAGATACTGGCGGTTCCTGCAAGGCAGGTTGAGGCCGCTGTCACCCTGCTGGATGAAGGGGCGACAGTCCCTTTTATTGCCCGCTACCGCAAGGAAGTGACCGGCGGGTTGGATGATGCCCAGCTTCGTACGCTTGAAGAGCGGCTTTACTACCTGCGCGAACTCGAAGACCGTCGTGAAACGGTGTTGAGAAGTATTGATGAGCAGGGAAAGATGACGCCCGAGCTGAAAGCGTCGATCCTTGCCGCAACGGATAAAACCACACTGGAAGACCTGTACCTGCCCTACCGCCCCAGGCGCCGCACGAAAGCGCAGATTGCAGGGGAAGCCGGTCTTTTGCCCCTGGCGGATGCGCTGCTGTCAAACCCGATGCTGGATCCCGAAACGGAAGCGGCAAAATACCTGTTGCCGTCATTTACGGCAGAAAGCGGTGAAAATCCGGGAATACCGGATGTGGCGGCGGCACTGGAAGGCGCTCGCCAGATTCTGATGGAGCGCTTTGCTGAAGATGCCGGATTACTGCAGACGTTGCGTGCATACCTGCATGAGCATGGTGTTGTCGAGTCCCGTGTCGTTGAGGGCAAGGAACAGGATGGCATCCGTTTTTCCGACTATTTCGATTATACGGAGCCGCTGGCGGTGATTCCTTCCCATCGGGCACTGGCGCTTTTCAGGGGACGGCGGGAGGAATTCCTGAGCATTCGCCTGCGGCTGGATTCGGAAACCGAACGGCCGCGGTGGGATGCGCCGCATAATCCCTGTGAAAGCCGGATTGCGGTTCATTTTGGCATTGCCGACAAGGGACGTCCGGCGGACCGCTGGCTCATGGATACCGTGCGCTGGGCCTGGCGGGTACGGATTTTCACGCACCTGGAAAGCGGCCTGATGAATGCCCTGCGTGAACAATCGGAAATTGAGGCGATTGAGATTTTTGCCCGGAATCTGAAAGCGCTGCTTTTAGCGGCGCCTGCCGGTCCCCGTGTCACCATGGGGCTGGACCCGGGGTTGCGCACAGGGGTGAAGGTTGCCATTGTGGATGAGACCGGAAAAGTGCTGGATACGGAAACCGTTTATCCGCACCAGCCGAAAAATGACTGGGCGGGCACACTGGGAGCGCTTTCTTCACTGGTTGAGAAACACGGCGTCAGCCTGATCGCGATTGGCAATGGTACGGCGTCGCGGGAAACCGACCGGCTGGCCCAGGAGCTGCTAAAACAGCTGTCCGGGCAGCGGCTTGCCAAAGTGATGGTATCCGAAGCGGGTGCGTCGGTTTATTCGGCTTCCGAGTATGCCTCGCAGGAATTGCCGGAGCTGGATGTCTCACTTCGCGGCGCGGTTTCCATTGCGCGCCGCTTGCAGGATCCGCTGGCGGAACTGGTCAAGATTGATCCCAAATCGATTGGCGTCGGGCAGTATCAGCACGATGTTTCCCAGCATGGCCTGGCCCGGTCGCTGGATGCTGTCGTTGAAGATTGTGTGAATGCCATCGGGGTGGATGTGAATACGGCGTCAGCCCCGCTTTTGGCGCGTGTGTCCGGTATCGGGGAAACTCTGGCCAGAAATATTGTGGCCTACCGGGATCAGCATGGCCGGTTTGCCTCGCGGGCTGATCTGAAATCCGTTCCGCGTCTGGGAGAAAAAACCTTTGAGCTCTCGGCGGGATTTCTGCGTATCCCGGATCGCGAAAATCCGCTGGATGCTTCTGCGGTTCATCCGGAATCGTACCCGGTTGTAGAAAAAATCCTGGCGGATATCAAAAAGGACATCAAGACCGTTATCGGTGACAAGGCATTGCTCGAATCGCTTATGCCGCAGCGATATGCCGATGAACGGTTTGGTCTTCCAACCGTGACAGATATCCTGTCCGAACTGGAAAAACCCGGTCGCGACCCGAGACCTGCCTTTGTGAATGCAGCGTTTAAGGAGGGAATCGAGGAAATGTCTGATCTTGAGCCGGACATGATTTTAGAAGGAGTGGTGACAAATGTGACGGCTTTTGGCGCCTTTGTCGATATCGGTGTTCACCAGGATGGTCTGGTCCATATTTCGGCGCTGTCCGACAAGTTTGTCAAAGACCCGCATCAGGTTGTCCGCACCGGTCAGATAGTGAAAGTCAAGGTGATGGAGGTTGATCTGAAACGCCGCCGGATTGCCCTTTCCATGCGTCTGACGGACAGCAGTGCTTCAGCGCCAGAGAAAATCGTTGCCGATGCGAAAAAGGCCGGAAAAGGGAAAAAGCCTGACAGGCAGGAAGCCGGAAAACCCGCGGCTTCCGAATCGGCGATGGCAGATGCATTTTCCCGGTTAAAGAAAAAGCCCGGCAAGTAAGGTATCAGGTGTCGCCGGAGTTTTCCTCTTCCGGGATATCGCTGGCGGCCTCAGGCGGGCGACCTGATTTTTCGTCCGAAAACATTTTCCAGGAGGTCATGAACAGCGCGGCAATAACCGGGCCGATGACAAAGCCGTTCAGCCCGAAAAGGCTTAAGCCCGAGAGTGTTGATATCAGGACGATATAGTCCGGCATCTGGGTGTCTTTCCCCACGAGGATCGGCCTTAACAGGTTGTCAGACAGCCCGATGACAACAGCGCAAAAGGTGATCATGATGACACCTTTGAGAATGGCGCCGGTACTCAGCAGGTAAATGGCAACAGGAACCCAGATCACCCCGGCACCGGCCGGAAAGAGGGACAGAAATGCCATGATCGCGCCCCACAATACCGGGGCCTGAATGCCCAGTGCCCAGAAAATAAGCCCGCCCAGACCACCCTGCACAATAGCAACGATCAGGTTGCCTTTGACCGTGGCCCGGATAACGCCGGTGAACCGGTTCAGTAATTCGTGCTTTTGGGACTCACCCAGAGGAATTGCCCGGCGTATCGCCAGGGAAAGTGATTCACCCTCTCGTAAAAAAAAGAAAAGCAGGTAAAGCATGATGATGGCGCCGACACCAAAGCCAAAGACATTCTGACCAAAAACAAGTGCTTTGCCGGCCAGAAAGCGGCTTGCCTGCATCAGGCCGGAGGTGATTTTGCTCTGAAGGTCCGTGATGTCGCCGATACCGAAGCTGTTCATGATGTGGATGAACCACTTCGGCAGGTGATCGTAGATTTCCATAAATGTCCGGTTGACATCAATTTCGCCGGTAAGCATTTTCCGGTACAGCATTTCTCCTTCCTGCAGCAGGGAAAAAATAATGATGCTCAAGGGGAGAATGGCGATCAGCAGGCAGAGGAACAGGATCAGGACGGCAGCGCAATTTTTTTTGCCGGGGATTTTCTTCTGGATGCGCTCAAAGAGGGGCATGAAGAGAACCGCAAAAACAAACGCCCAGAAAATAGCGCCGGAAAACGGCAGCAGCAGCCAGGCAAAGGCCAGTGTGATGCAGGCCAGCAGCGCAAGAAAAATTTTTTCGTGAAGCAGGGGGCGGTTCATGTGCAGTGCAGTCTGGTCGTCAAATCCGTGTGTGATGCGCTATTGTTGCGAAGAAAGCCGATATCAGGAATGTGATAACGCAAGATTTCTGCATCACATGATAGCTTGAGTTGGCTCAATTGTCTGTCTGCATTCGCCCCCCCATCTTAATAACGCAATATTTGACGCCTCTCAAACAGGACTTTCGAAATCGCATCAACATAGCGAAAAAACCGCATTGTTTTACTGCATAAGGAAGATGTCCATGAAGACAGACAAAAAACGTCCGAAACCCAGAAAAATTCGTGAGCAGGAGTTTGTTGACAGTTTTGATGAAGACATGATGGAAGCGTTTGACGATGTCTTCGAAGCGGATGATACGTCGTTTTACAACATGTATCAGCAGATGGAGCGGGATCGCTCACTGGGACGTGACGA
>JAAZED010000108.1 GCA_012512465.1 Oxalobacter sp.
AGCCGATCTCGTGGGCATTTCTGCGTGCCTCAGGCACATCCACTGCACCATCCGAACCGGGGACAACAGGAATATCCAGCGTTTTTGCCAGTGCACGAACCTGCACCTTGTTGCCTAAAAGCCGCATCGGCTCCTGTTCGGCACCAATAAAAATCATGCCGGCTTCTTTACAGATACGCGGAAAATTTTCATCTTCAGAGGCGAATCCCCAGCCGGGATGAATAGCCGAAATTCCGCGCTGCTTGGCGAGCCTTACAATGCGTTCCACATCCAGATAGGCGCGCGGATCTTCGCCGAGGAGCATCAATTCCAGTGCCGCAGAAGCTGCTGGTGCCGTTTTGTCGACATCAGTCGCCGTCATGACTGCAACCGCATCAAAACTTTCACGGATAGAGCGGCAAATTCGTCGGGCCGGGATACCCCGGTTGGCTACCAGAATAGCCTTTCCCTTCAGTTCCTTTGCAACTTGCTCAAATGTTTTTCTGGACATGCTTATTCCTCTCAACAAACTAATAACCGCGCACCACGGTGCACGGCGGCAAACTATCTAACAACCACACACAATATATCGTGCGCGGCGACAAATCATCCATCGCTTTGACGGCACATCAGGTCCGAGCGAGGCTCCCGCTGAAAATTTCATGAGTCTTTCCGTCGAAAGCCTGTAACAGCAGGCCTCCATTGGGGCTTACACCACTCAGTCTGCCGCTGAGCGTGGCGCCGTCCGTGTCAGTGACAGAGACGGCTTCTCCCTTCCATGCGAGAAACGGATCAGCCAATTCAGGCAACATTTTTGTTGCGGATTGGGCAAACGATTGACTATACGCAAAAATCATCTCGTTTACAAGTGCTTGCCATAGGGAAAATGGTGCCTGCGAAATCGGCGTTTTATCGCCCGTTAGCAAGAGTCCGGCCGGTGTGGCCCGCTCGCGGCGTAATTGCTCAGCCTCCGGCAGAATACGGAGGTTGACCCCCACCCCTGCCAGCATGACGCCATCCCGGTTTTCAACCAGAATCCCCGCCGCTTTTCCCGCTTCCGGATTCAGCAGATCATTTGGCCACTTGAGTCGGACAGGGCAGCCCAAACGCGAAAAAGCAGCCGCCAGCAAAACCCCGATAACAAGCGCTGCCGCATCCGACTGAAAAACCGGCGTATCCGGCAGGCGAAATGTGACATACAGATTGCCGCGCGGCGACTGCCAGTGCCGGCGAAACTGCCCTCTTCCCGCTGTCTGACTGGCCGCCAGCACAGCGCCCCAGGCAGGCAATACCCCCTTTTGCGCCAGTGTATGGGCAACCGCAAAGGTCGAGCTCACTTCGTCACAAAGATAGACCGGTGCGGGAACACGAAAAAAAGCTGCCGCATCACCAACAGCCGGCATAACCGGACCAAGCAGTGCATCCGGCCCGAAAAGCGCTTCAGGCGAAAACGGATGCGCCTGCTCATCCAGACCTTCTGTCAGCGCATAACAGCCCATCTCAACCGGCGTATCCGGCAGGGATATCCCCAAAAAAGAGCGAAAAGAAGAAACATCTGGCATAACTGCGGCTGACTGACAAAAAACAGGGCGACAAGAACAAAATATCCTGTCGCATCAAAAAGATAACAGGAATAATTATATCGCTATCCGAATCATGATGTGCTGGATAAACTGATGTTTTCTCTTTGATAATGTGGGCTGATGGACAAGTCACTGTTTGAGACCCGGTACCGACGCGATATTCTTGAAACGCAAACCCAGCTTTTTAACGGGGAAAAGAAAGAAATCACATTTGCCATCAGCAACGCGCCACTGGATGATCCGGACTATTCGGAAAAGGGCCGTTTCCACCTTCACAAGAATACGCTCCTGAAAAGTATTTTTCTCTTCGCCGAAAGTTTCACCGGCTGCTGGCACTCAAGGAATGCTGCACGAAAGAAACCCCTCCCGAAAAAGCGTCCGGGGAATAATGCACTTTAAGTTTCTGATGGCTCTGCCTTATTCCTGTCTGTGATGTTTTTTGATAAGCTGTGAGTTCTCTTGCAATTGCTTTCATGGAGACAGGATATGACCTCATCCAAAACCAAAACCGGATTGCTCGCCCTGTGCATGGCATCGCTTCTTATGTCCGGCTGCTCCACACTGGACACGCCTGACGGAACTTATGCCGGCAATATATTCAGTGCCGGGATTGTCCCTGTTTTCACGACATTTTATGCACAACCGCTGGATGAAAATAAACAGATGTATGGCACTTTCATGTACCGGGAAAATGATTACTGGGTAACCGGCTCCATCAGCCGCTGCCAGTTCAAGCCGGAACACCAGGTTATCTGCCAGTGGCATGACAAGCATGGCGCGGGCATTATGGATGTCCGTTTTGATGAGCAGTATGAATCTTTTGACGGAAACTGGGGAACGTATTGCGGTACTCGTCCTGATCTGATCTGGAACGGGAAAAGGGCGCAGATGACTCCCGGTGACAGCCAATGAGTCAAGACTATTCTTTTTAACACTTAACCAGGGATAAACAATGAAACGTTTGATGATTTTTATTCTGGCTGCTTTTGTCTCATGCGGCGCCCTTGCGCAGACCAGCCAGCCGGCAAGCAAGGCTTCCATTGAGCAATTGCTTGAAATAATGGAAACCAAACAGATGTATGAAGCAACCATGCAGGAAATGACCAAAATGGTTGACCAGTCCACCGCCCGCATCATGAACCGTATCCCGCCAGAAAAGCAGGGCAAGTTCAAAAAAGCCATGGCACAACTGGACACGATCATCAAGGAAGAGATGAGCTGGGACAAAATGAAATCCCAGTATGTTCAGATTTACATGGAAACCTTCACACAGCAGGAAATTGATGATCTTGCCGCTTTTTACCAAACCCCGTCAGGCAAGTCCTTTATCAAGAAACAGCCGCTGGTCATCCAGCGTACATCAGCGATTTCCCAGGAGAAAATGGGCGTGATGATGGAGCGCTTCTCCAATATGATGCAGCAGGTAATGGCCGAATAATCAGCATGTTGGCTTATTGTCCCAGACAAGCGGACTCAATGGCACAAGCGGTAGGTCCGCCTGATTCTTAACCATCACCATGCCAACCTTATTCACACATGCCGCAATTCCTGTGGGACTGGGTATAGGATTGGGGAAAAAAAACCATTCCAACCCGCCTGCTGGTGGCAGGCATCCTTTTTTCGGTCATACCGGACTTTGATGGTATCGGCTTCTGAACTGGGATTTCGTATGGTTCCACGATCGGCCACCGGGGGCTGACACACTCCCTTGTCTTTGCTGTCGTGCTTGCGCTGTTTGGCATCCTTTTTTTCAAGTGGTTTCGCACAACAGCCAGGGCCACTTTTTTCTTTCTGCTGCTGACAACGGTTTCGCATACCCTGCTTGACAGCATAACCAATGGGGGACTGGGCGTTGTCTTTTTCTGGCCCTGGTCAAACAAGCGTTATTTTCTTCCCTGGCAGGTCATTGAAGTTTCCCCCATCCGGATTTCTGATTTTCTTTCCCGGCGTGGCTACGTCGTTTTGATATCGGAACTCAAATGGATCTGGGCACCCTGTCTTTCGGCAGGGTTTATCCTGATGGCAACACGGCGGATTTTTTCCGCCGCTCATAATGAAAGGGCAAGCGCCCTGTTAATCAATTGGCGGGGGTTTGTCAGGTACCTCCATGATATCCTTGCTCTGGCAATAGATACCCCAACTGCCGGCGGAATAATGAAAATCACCTTCGGCAAAAGCCGCCTTTTTCTTTTGCATTTTTCCGTTGCGGTCTTTCACGCTGTATTGATAACAAAGCACGCTGCCATCAATATTGGTTTTGATGTCATCCATCTGAACCGAATCCGGATCAGCCACGCTGGTTTTAAGAAGGAAAGTCGCTGACATGATGCGCTGGTGAATTTTTTCTGCGCGTCTTGCTGCGTCTATCTCTGCACGGGTACGGACTTTTTCCTGGCTGCGATTAAAGATTATCAGGCCCATTGCCCCTGCCAGAACAATAACCAGGCCGATCATCATCCACATGACACGCCGGTTTTTCTTTGGACCAAGCGAATCGCAATGCGGACACTTGTCCGCAGTTTCAATCACATCATTTTTACAGATTTTGCACTTAACCAACGCCATGAAAAAACCTTACGTTATTGAGTTTGTCACCTTTTAAGGTGACAAGTATACCAATTAAATCTCATTCGGCTGTCATTCCAGGTGCCAGAAAGTCGCCTGATGAAAAAAACCATGCCAAAAGCCTGCTGCCAGCATAAAAAAATTCCATCGTCCCTGATGGAATTTTTTGCCGGATGCGCTGAACCAGTCAATGCATGCCTTCCGGGAAAGTGTCTGCATCCGGCTGGCTGCCGTTTTTTTTCTTCCCTTTGCGGCGATCAGACGTGTGACGGTCGGCTTTGCGACGTTCGGCAATCCGCCTCTCGCGAAACAGATTCAGATCATAGCTGGCCTGTTCATAGGGACTCAAGGGTGTTTTTGTCATAACTGCTTACGTGAGAAAAGTCAGGCCGCCGGCTCCTGAAAGCCGGCGGCCGGTGACTTAAAACTGGATCGGCACCGATCCCCAGATTTCCTGTGCATATTCCGAGATGGAACGATCCGAAGAAAAATACCCCATATTGGCAATATTATGGATAGCCTTTCTGTCCCAGCGCAAGCTTTGGCGATAAAGCGCATCCACCTGTTCCTGCGTGGCAACATAACTCTCGTAATCAGCCAGCAGCAGATAACGGTCACCATAATTAATGAGGGAATCATAAATCGGGCGGAAACGTCCGGGGTCACCAGGAGAGAAAAAACCATCCCGGATCTGGTCAAGCGCCATCTTCAGCTCAGGATTTTTCTCATAAATCTCACGAGGCTGGTAACTCAGGCGCAGATCCTCAATCTGTTCGGAGGTGTTGCCAAAAATAAAGATATTGTCGGCCCCGACTTCCTCCATGATTTCAATATTGGCGCCATCCAGCGTACCGATGGTCAGGGCGCCATTGACCGCCAGCTTCATATTACCGGTACCTGAAGCCTCTGTTCCTGCTGTGGATATCTGCTGCGACAGATCGGCAGCAGGAATAATCATTTCAGCCAGGCTCACACCATAGTTGGGGATGAACACAACCTTCAGTTTGTCACCCACATTGGGATCATTATTGACTTTGACCGCCACATCATTGATCAGTTTGATGATGTCTTTCGCCATTTGATAAGCCGATGCCGCCTTCCCGGCAAAAATAACGGAACGCGGCACCCAGTTGACTTCCGGATTAGCCACAATCCGGTTATACCGGGTAATGACGTGCAGCACATTGAGCAACTGTCGCTTGTATTCATGAATCCGCTTGATATGGACATCAAAAAGTGAATCCAGATTCAGGTTCACGTTCACATTGTTACGCACCCATCGGGCCAGCCGCTGCTTGTTCTGCCGCTTGATCGAACGGAATGCGGTAATAAAGCGCTCCTCCGAACCCAGCGGCTCCACCTGGCTCAATTGCTCAAAGTCAGTGCGCCAGTTCTTGCCGATATACCCGTCAATCAGTTGTGACAAAAGCGGATTAGCCTGAGAGACCCAGCGGCGAGGCGTAATGCCATTGGTGATATTCATGAAACGCTCAGGGAAAATCTTCGCAAAATCCGCAAAAATGGACTGTTTCATCAGTTCGGAATGCAGCTTGGATACCCCGTTGATCTTATGGCTGGCAACCACGGCCAGATAAGCCATCCGCACCCGTCTTTCACCCGCCTCATCAATCAGCGAGATCCGGCGCATGAGTTCCGTATCATTACCGAATTTTTCTGCTGTCCTGGACAGGAATTCATTGTTGATATCAAAAATAATCATGAGGTGGCGCGGCAGAACACGGCCCATCATATCGATCGGCCAGGTCTCCAGTGCTTCGCTCATGAGCGTATGGTTGGTATAGGAGAAAATCCGTTGCGTCAGGGACCACGCATGATCCCAGCGCAGGCCCTGCTCATCCACCAGGATACGCATCAGTTCAGGCACGGCGAGTACCGGATGGGTATCATTCAGATGGATGGAAATATTATCGGCCAGATCATCAAAGCTGGAATAGTTCAACTGGTGACGGCGGATCATATCCTGCACACTGGCCGAAACGAAGAAATATTCCTGCCGCAAACGCAGCTCACGGCCATGCAGCGTCGAATCATCCGGATACAGGATGCGCGTCACGTTTTCCGACATATTTTTGGATTCGACAGCGCTGGAATAGTTACCCTGATTAAAGTCGGACAGGTTGATTTCAGATGCCGCCTTGGCAGACCACAGCCTGAGCGTGGTGGCACATTCTGTCCCATACCCGGGGATGATCGTGTCATACGCCATGGCAAGCACACTGTGGGTATCGACCCATCTTGCGCGCCCGCCCTCCTGGCGGATATGCCCACCATAACGAACATGGAACTGAACCTCAGGCCGCGGAAACTCCCACGGATTACCACGGGTCAAGAGCCAGTAGTCAGGTGTTTCCACCTGGTAGCCATCGAGGATCTCCTGTTTGAACATGCCATACTCATAACGGATCCCATAACCGATGTTCGGCAGATTCAGGGTCGCCATGGAATCCAGGAAGCACGCGGCAAGACGGCCAAGACCGCCATTGCCCAGCGCGGCATCCGGCTCGTGATTGGAAACTTCTTCCATATCCACCGACAGCTCTTTTAAGGCTTCCTGCATGTCTTCACTGATATCTAACGCCTGCAAGGCATTATGGAAAGTGCGGCCAATCAGAAACTCCATGGAGAGGTAATACACCAGCTTGGAATTCTGTTCATAATAGGCCCTGTTTGAGCGCATCCAGCGTTCAACAAGGCGATTGCGCACAGCCAACTCGGCAGCAAGCAGCCAGTCGCCGCGTGTTGCAGTAAGGGGGATCTTGCCGGAACGATAACGCAGATTATTGGATATGGACCGCTTCAGCGCCTCCACATCACTAGCCAAAAATCCTGCCTGCTCTGATCGAATGACATCCATAAGTAGTCTCCAGCGAAGGGTGAATGGAGTGGCTTCGGCCTGATTCCAGGCCATTTCCTCTGTCCGGGTGTATAGAGAGAAACACAGCCCGCCTAACAGGGCAGGCCCGAAACCTTATGCTATGAATATAACCTTACAGCCATCCCTTTGGCAAGCATGAACGTCAAAAAATTGCCATTAAGAAACAAAAAGTCAGCGATTCCGCCTCAGTCCATTTTTGGATCACATGATGTCCGCTTATACCCTGATTTCGTCATACAGCTTTTTATACTCGCTGGCAGGATGCTTCCAGCCCAATTGCTGCTTCATTCCCTGTCTTTGAACCACCCGCCACTCACGGGGCTGGCTGAAAAGTGCAAATGCCCGGTTAACGGCATCTTCCATCGCGGAAATATCAAAATGATCAAAGATAAAGCCTGTCGCCGTTTTGTTCATCAGATTTTCCGGCGTCGTGTCGGTAACAGAATCAGCCAGCCCGCCCACACGATGAACCAGGGGCAATGTACCGTACCGCAATCCGTAAAACTGTGTCAGGCCGCACGGCTCATAACGGGACGGAACCATAATGACATCACTGCCGGCAATCACCCGGTGGGCAAGGGCTTCATCATAGCCAATCCTGACAGCAACCTGCTGGGGATGATGATGGGCATAATCTGAAAAAGCCCGCTCCAGATGATGTTCTCCATTGCCGACAATCACAATCTGAGCGCCTTTTTCCAGCAGCATATTCATCACGCCCAGCACGAGATTCAAGCCTTTTTGCGACGCAAAACGGCTGACCACGCAAAAAAGCGGGGCGGTATTCTGTGAACGCAATCCCATCTCCTGCTGCAAGGCAAGCCGACACTGCTTTTTGCCGTTAATGGACCTTGCGTTATAGGTTGTGGCCAGCGTATCGTCTGTAGAAGGGTTCCATACCTGCGTGTCAATACCATTCAAAATACCGACGACATCCGGATCCCGCCTCTGGACGACACCACCGAGCCCGCATGACTGCTCTCCGCCATGGATTTCCCGGGCATAGGTGGGGCTGACGGTTGTTACTTTATCCGCATAGGAAAGACCGGTCTTGAGAAAGGAAACCTGACCATAAAACTCCATCCCTTCCGGGTTGAAAAGGTCATCGGGCAAATCCAGCTCCCCGAAAACATGTCCCGGGAAATTCCCCTGATAAGCCATGTTATGGATGGTAAAAACAGAACCCGCCAGCTTTTCACCCTTTGCCCGCTGAAGCACCTGAAGATAGGCAAAAGCCAGTCCGGCATGCCAGTCATGTCCATGCATGATCTGAGGCCGCCAGAAAAAATCAAATCCCTCAACCAGGCGGGCGGCCATCCATCCAAGCAGTGCAAAACGGCGATGGTTGTCCCCGTATGACTGGCCATAAATATCAATATAGGGATTGCCTGGACGGTCATAAAGCCCCGGCGCATCAATGTAGTAGGCCGACAGTCCTGCCTGCGGCAACGTACCATAGTAAAGCCGAAGCGCATGTGCACCAAAACGGGGGGGCAACTCCGCCACAAGATGTTTGTTCTGGATAGGGTTAACAAAATCAGGAAAACCCGGAACCAGCATCCTGACATCACACCCCATTTTGGCAAGCGCAGGCGGCAGGGCCCCTGTTACATCGGCTAAGCCACCTGTTTTCAGATAAGGGAATATCTCGCTGCAGACATGCAGAACCCGTAGGGCACGTTTTTTGGATCTCACTTATTCGACCCTGGGAACATGTTCAAAATTATAGTGCTTTGCCAGCATCTCATCCGTCACCAGCACGACGCCATTCGGTGTTCTGTAAAAGCGTTGCGCATCCAGTTCGTGATCCTCACCGATGACGGTACCTTCCGGAATCCGGCATCCTCGGTCAATAACCGCTTTTTTGATACGGGATCCCTGACCGATTTCAACATCAGGCAACACCACCGACTGGTCGACATTGCAGAAAGGATTCACCCTCACTTTGGAAAAAAGAACCGTATTGGATATTTTGGATCCACAAATGATGCACCCGCCGGAAACCATCGTGTTGGATATCACCCCATCCATACCATGCGGATCAGGGACAAACTTGGCGGGCGGTTCCTGCTCCTGGTACGTCCAGATAGGCCAGTCTTCATCATACAGGTTCAACTCGGGCATATTGGATGTCAAATCCAGATTGGAGGACCAGAAGGCATCCACCGTCCCGACATCCCGCCAGTAAGGCCTGACAAGGCTGGAGGGCGGCACGCACGACATGCTGAAATAATGCGCCATGGCCTCTCCCAGACCAACTACCTTGGGAATGATGTCCTTGCCAAAATCATGGGCAGACGTGGCATCTTCCGCATCTTCTGCCAGAAGCTCATACAGATAATCCGCGTTGAACACATACACGCCCATACTGGCCAATGTCATATTCGGGTTGCCCGGCATGCTTGGCGGATTTTCCGGCTTTTCCAGAAAGCCGGTTATTTTCCGGTTTTCATCCACAGCAACCACCCCGAAACCCGAGGCGTCTTCGCGTGGCACCTCAACACAGGCGACGGTACAGGCGGATTTTTTCTCCGCATGATCCAAAAGCAGCTGTGAATAATCCATCTTGTAAATATGATCCCCTGCCAGAACCAGAATATAGTCTGGCTGATAAGAGCGCAAAATCCCCATATTCTGGGAAACAGAATCGGCGGTTCCCCTGTACCAGAGTCCTTCTTCCATCTGCTGCCCGGCAGGCATCAGGTCGATAAACTCATTTTGCTCGCCGCGTAAAAAACTCCAGCCGCGCTGCAGGTGGCGGATAAGCGAATGGGGGCGATACTGGGTAATCACCCCGATCCGGCGAATGCCGGAATTAATGCAATTGGACAGGGCGAAATCGATAATGCGGAACTTTCCGCCAAAATATACCGCCGGCTTAGCGCGATTTTCCGTCAACTGCATCAGACGGCTTCCCCGTCCCCCTGCCAGGACAAGGGCAATGGTACGTCTGGGG
>JAAZED010000109.1 GCA_012512465.1 Oxalobacter sp.
AAATGTAACTGGAAGACGATTTTATTTAATGAAAATATTTCAGCCAGTTGTGTTTTGTTCTGATAGGGGGGGGATTTTCCTGTGATCCGCACTTACGGCAAGCCGCCCTATCGTGTTGCTGTCATTCATGGCGGACCGGGAGCGCAGGGTTCGATGGCAAGAGTGGCAATGGCGCTTTCAAAAAGCACAGGTGTCATTGAGCCAATGCAATCGAGGCTGGACATTGCCAGTCTGATTGAAGAGTTGAGGTCACAGCTTGCCCGAAGTTCTGAAAAGCCGGTGACGCTGATCGGGCATGCCTGGGGCGCGTGGCTTTCACTGCTTTATGCCGCAACGCATCCGGATGATGTCAGGCAGGTGGTAATGGTCGGCTGTGCACCACTGGATGCCATGTATGCCAGCCAGATTATGGAAAAACGGCGCAAGCGGATGACGCAGGGTGAGTGGGTGCTTTTCAACGGACTTCTCTTCAGGCTGGAACGGGTGCCGCCGGAAAGCCGCAACTGGCTAATGGAGCAGCTTGGTGATCTTCTGGATAAAACCGATCACTATGATCTGGAGAAAACGGAGGAAGATAAGCAGGGCAATATACCGGTAAACGGCGATATGTATCTTGCGGTGTGGCCCGAAGCGGAGGCGATGTGTGAAAGTGGTGAATTGCTCAGGCGGCTCAAGGGGATACGGTGCCCGCTTTTTGTGATTCATGGAGAACATGACCCGCGTCCGGTTGATGGGGTGACGATTCCCCTTCATGCCAATAATATCGGGTTCAAGCGGTATGTGCTGCCGCAATGCGGGCATGTGCCTTTCAGGGAACGGCATGCAGTCGGTGTGTTTTATGACATTCTGGAAAAGATCATAAAAAGATAGTCAGGGCGATACAGGCGGAAACGAAATTTTTTTGTGTGTGGGCGCGTTATATGCCGGATAGTGTGTTGCTATTGTTGAAAAAGGTTGTGTTTTTGTTATTATAGAAGCATGTTGTGGGATGATCTGTTCAGCCCGCCTGCCCGGATTTTTTTCGCGGTGTCCATTCAGGGGGGAAGGCTGAGGGGTCAGCCTTCCCGGACACCCTCCAGGGCTTGAGTCAGCCACAATCATCATCACCGGACATATCGTCTTCTTCCAGAAGTTGCGGCTTTCAGGGCAACAGGATTATCAGTGTTTTGTTCTGTCAGCCATATGTTCAATCACCTGAAGAATTTTTTTCTGGTTTTTTGCAGGGAGTTTGGAAAATGCCGTGATCATGCGGGCCAGCCGGTCATCATCAGCGAAAAACCAGGCCAGGGGCAGGCCCAGCACTCTGGCGATATTCCAGCCGGTAATGATGTCGGGACTGTGAATGCCTCTTTCGTACCGGTTGATGCGGGTGCTGGCAACGAATTCGTCAATGCCGGCTTTGGTGCCGAGGCTTTTCTGGGACAGGCCTTTTTGTTTGCGGGCTTCCTTGAGCCGAATACTGAAAATATTTTTGTATGGGGTTCTTTTTCTGCTCATCGTAACGCTTCCTTATTTGTCACGATGATCGTAGTTTTAGCTTGTATCATCTACTACGTATATCGTATACTTCTAAGAAATGGGCATATGGGTAAAAGTTAATTTTTTTCTGTAAAAATTATCATGTTGCAGTGCATTATTCTGATAGAATAATTCTATAACCTGACACTTTATACGGTTTTAGGTGTCCACTCAGGGGGGGGGAGTTGAGGGGTTCGACTCCCCCGGGCACCTTGCCAAGTACTTCTTTTTCTGTTTCCTTGCTTTCTTTTTTGTCTTTTACTCCTTTACCAGGAGACGGACAGGGAAAAACATGCGTGTTTTCTCTCTGGATATCTTTGTTTATAATGACAGTTTTCCTTTCGATTGTATTTGC
>JAAZED010000006.1 GCA_012512465.1 Oxalobacter sp.
CGACAATACCCGCGTTGATATGAAGCAATCGACTGTCGCTGTTAGCCAGATCCGTTCTACCGGCGGGTCTTTTGATGTGCTGATGGAAAACCATCCGCCCAGGGTACCTGTTGCCAGCAGCAGTGGAAAAGAAGCGGGCACGCCATTCAGTATCAAGGTCGGCAAGGTGGATATTGCCAACTGGTTAGGCAAGGTGAAAAACAGTAACCGGTACGATCCTTTTGAAATGCCGTTTTCCGCCACCCTGACCAAGCTGGGTGTCACTGTAGATAATACCGATATCAGTCTCAAAGACCAGACAATTTCAGTTGCCAGTGTCAGTTCCAAAGGGGGTAATGCGGACGTTGAACTGGATCCCTACAAAAAACCAACCAATGTGGGTAAACGTGCTGCTGCCCGTGCGGCTTTGTTGGCTTCCATCATCGAGGCGAAAAAAGCACAGCAGGCAGACGGATTTGCCATCAGTGTGGGCAAGGTCGCTGTCAGCGACTGGTCGGCCCGCATGAAGAACAAAAATACGACAGATCGTGCCGGACTGCCGATTTCAGGGCGTGCCCAGAAGGTTGACCTGTCTGTGGCCAATGTGAAGCTCGATACGAAAAAGCGTGATATCAGTATCGGTGAGATTGCCTCAAAGGGGGGCGTCCTGATGGGACAGCTCGAAAAACACGAAAAAGTGGAGGCGAAAAAAGCGGCTGAAGGGGCCAAAGCCGTGGTTATGCCCTCAGAAGACCCCTATACCATGAGCATTGGCAAGCTGGCGATTACGGGCTGGTCTGTCAAGGGACGTAATATCAACCTCAAAAACCCGCTGGGCGGGGCGATTACGGATCTGTCGGTTACCGGCCAGGACATCTCTTCCTCACCGGGAAAATCCAGCCAGTTTTCTGTGCGTGCCACGGTCGACAAGACCGGAAAGTTTTCCGCGGATGGCAAGGTGGGACTTTCACCACTGAATGTGAACCTGGCGCTGGACATGAAGGATCTGAGTATTGTTGCCATCCAGCCGTATATTGAGGATTACGTCAACCTGACCATGAACCGGGCCAATCTTTCGCTTACCGGTACCCTGGCGCTGAAAGAAAACAAGGACGGTGCTCTGGAAGGCGGGTACCGGGGGGATATTTCCCTCGCGAAGCTGCGAACCGTTGACCAGGTCAACAAGGATTCCTTCATCCGGTGGAATCTGCTTGCACTGAAGGATGTGGAGGCAAAACTCATGCCACTGTCCGTCCATATCAAGGAAGCAGAGCTGAATAATTTCTTTGCCCGTGTCATTCTGAATGCCGATGGGCGCCTGAATCTGCGTAACATCATGCGAAGCGACGCCGGCGGCCAGATAAGCCTGACAGAGACGGATAAGGAGCTTGATGCGCTGGCGGATACGGAGGACGTCCGGGAAAGCACAGTAAAAGACAAGGGCAATGTGACGGTCGGTAAGGTCAGGCCCGATGCGGATGGCACGGATGTCAATCCGCCGGTTGTTCTTGTCGAGAAGCTGACACTGAAAAAAGGGCGGGTGCGCTTCACGGACAACTTCATCAAACCGAATTACACCGCCAATATCTCGGAAATGGAAGGGACAGTCACGGGGCTTTCCTCTGATCCGGATGCCTCGGCCAAGCTGGATATCCGCGGACAGGTCAACAGGGCGCCACTGGTCGTGGCTGGCACGATCAGCCCGCTGAAGGAAAATCTCACACTGGATGTCAAAGCCCAGGTGCGGGGCATGGAACTCGCGCAGTTCAGTTCCTATACGACAAAGTACATCGGTTATGGCATTGACAAGGGCAAGCTTTCTTTTGATGTGGAATACAAGCTGGAAGAGGGGGTCCTGATCGCACAAAACCGGTTGATCCTGGAGCAACTCACGTTTGGTGAAAAAGCACCGGGAGAGCCGGTAACCAGCCTGCCGGTTGAACTGGCCGTCTCACTGTTGAAAGACAGTAACGGGGTTATTGATATCAATCTGCCGATTGGCGGTTCGCTGGATGATCCGAATTTTTCCATTGGCGGCATTCTTGCCAAGGTTTTCCTCTCTTCGTTAAAGCGTGTCATCCTGGCGCCATTTGCTTTCCTCTCCATCAAGTTTGGCGGCGGGGCCGAGCTGGCCTGGATGGAATTTGCGCCGGGCAGCTTTGTGATTCCGGAAAAAGAAATGCCCAAGCTGGAAGCGCTGGCCAAGGCATTTGCCGAGCGTCCTGAACTCAAGCTCGATATCACCGGGCGTTATGATCCTGCGGCGGATCGTGCCGGTCTTGCCAAAGCGGCGATTGACCGCAAGGTGCGGATGTTGAAGCGCAAGGATCTCCAGGAAAAGGGTCAGACGGTCATGATGAACCAGTTGAAGGTTCAGGACAGCGAATACCCGGAACTCCTGGAGCGGGTATACAAGGATGAGGATATCAAGAAGCCGCGCAACTTTATCGGGATGCAGAAAAAGCTGTCGCTTCCCGAGATGGAAAAAGTGATGGTCGATGGCTATGAAGCCACCGAAGAAGAATTTCTGGCACTGGCCTACCAGCGCTCAGAGCGCGTCAAGGCATGGTTGGTTGAAAAGGGCAAGGTGGCCGACTCACGGATTTTCCTTTTAGCCAGCAAGGCCGGGGATTCCGGAGAGAACGGTGAAACCGCTGCGCGTGTGGATTTTGCCATTCAGCAATAGACACAGCGTGTCCTTGCGTTTTATCATGAAAGCTGCAAAACGCAGTTATCCCGGCTGCAGCACTTGTTACGATCCGACCACCATGGAGTGCTGAATGCGAAAACCCGATATTGCCCAACTGAAATCACTGTTTTCACGGTATCGCCGAAAACTCATTATCAGCGTATCGGTGCTGTTTTTCATTCTGTTTGTCAGTGGCCTGTCGGGTTATATTTTCCTGCCGGGGTTCATCAAGTCCAAAGCCCAGCAGGCGGTAGCTGAACAGCTTCACCGCAAGCTGACAATCGAAGATATCAGTTTCAACCCGTTTTCCCTTTCGGTTACCTTGACGGGCGTGACGTTAAGCGAACGGGACAGTGAGGAAATCTTCGTCTCCTTTGACAGGCTGTACGTCAATGTTTCCACTTTTTCCGCTTTCACCTTTTCTCCCATCATCCGGGAAGTCGCGCTGGAAAACCCTTATATCCATCTTTCCCGCACGCAGCATAACCAGTACAACATCAGCGATATCATCGACATGGTGATGAAGCCGGATGAGGAGAAAAAGGAGCCGCTGTCTTATTCGGTCAACAATATCCAGGTGGATGGCGGAAAAATCATCTTTGATGACCACCCGATGAAAGCACAGCATCGGGTGGAGGAAATCAAGATCCGTATACCTTATATTTCGTCCAGCCCTTCACGGGTTGAAACGTTTATTGAGCCGCATCTCTCTGCGCTGGTCAACGGCACAAAAATGGAGCTGTCCGGCAAGACCCGCCCCTTTGCAGAAGACCGGGAAACCATATTCAACATGGCGCTCAAGAATATCGAGTTGCCCAGGTACATGCAGTACCTTCCCTACAAGCCGGCTTTTCATATGACGAAAGGCAATCTGAGTTTCGATTTGAACCTGCATTTTATCCAGTATGCCAGCAAGCCTTCTGGTCTGGATATCAGCGGAACGGCGCAGATTGATTCCCTCATGCTGACAGATCTTGCCAGAAAACCCATGCTCGGCTTTAGCAAGCTGGCCATCAAGCTCGATAAAAATGCCATTTTTGCCAGCGATTACCATATCGCCCATATCGAGCTGGCCCACCCGGAAGTCTATGCGGTCAACAGTGCAGAAGGACATCTCAATTTACTGGATCTCGCGCCGAAAACGGAAAACGCCCTGCCGAAAAAAGCAGCAGCCGATGGCGAGGAAAAAGAAAAAGCCATGCCACTGAAGCTGGCGCTGAAACAATTTGTCCTTTCGGGGGGCAAGCTGAGCTATACCGATTACTCGGCAGGAAAGCCCTATAACGTTACCGCAAATGCCTTTAATCTGACCGTGGATGATGTGGGTGTAGATATGGGGGAGAAGTCGGCCCATGTCAGCAAAATTGCCTCTGACAGCGCACAACTGGAAATGGCGCTGGAAAAAGTGCAGGGGCGCCGCCAGGCTTCTCCAGGAGGGAGCGGTTCGGGTTCGTCTGACTTCAGGGTGAATATCGGGAGTGTCGATATCACGAACTGGTCGGCTCACATGCAGAACAAAAACGGGAAGAAGCCGCTGGGTGCAAAAATTACGGGACTTGCCGCCAGTATCCAGGAAATTTCCACAGAGCCGGGCAATATCTCTACACTTGATATCACGGCTGACGTGGACAAGAAAGGGCATATTGCGGTGAACGGCCAGCTGGGTATCGCCCCGCTTTCTGCCGATCTTGCGGTTGACTTGAAACAGGTCAGTATTGTTGCCATCCAGCAGTATATTGACGAATACGTGAATCTGACCTTGCGCCAGGCAGATGTTTCGACCAAGGGACACCTGACACTTGCCACCGGAAAAGGCGGCGCGCTCAAGGGGGAATACAAGGGAGATGTGAGTGTTGCCAACCTGATGACAACCGACCAGATAAAGGGTGACCAGTTTGTCCGCTGGAAAGACCTGTCACTCAAACAGCTGCATGTGCAGCTTTCTCCCTTTTCACTGACAGCCCGACGGGCTGACCTGGACAGTTTTTTTGCCCGGCTGATACTGAGTTCGGAAGGCCGCCTGAATCTGCAGGATATCCTGCGAAGCGAAGCCGGCGGCAAAAAGAGCCTGACAGACAGCGATGAGCATCACGAGGCACCGGTAACAGAAGATGTTGCATCAGCGCCCTCTTCGGCGCAGCCGGCTGACGGCGCGGAAAAACCCCTGCAGGTGGCATCTGTTTCACAGGCCCTGCAGCAGGCAGAAGCGTCGCAGGTCGGTCAGGGTTCGCCGCCGGCAGATGCTTCACAGCAGGAAAAGGCTGCCGGGGAAGAAAAAGTCGCAGCACCCGCAACGGCAATTGAAACAACGGTGGATATGGAGATCAATGAAGTTGTCTCCCGCCCGGTCGCTGCTGTCAAGACAGCCGGTACGATGCCGCCCATCCGGATTGACCGCTTCCAGATGACAAACGGCCGTGTGCGTTTTACCGACAATTTTATCAAACCGCACTATACCGCCAACATGGACAGGGTTCGCGGTGTGATTACGCGTATATCCAGCGCAAGCAATGCCATTGCCATTGTCGACCTGAGAGGGCAGGTCAACCGGGCACCGCTCACGGTTACCGGTAGCCTGAACCCCTTCAATCCCGCCTTGTCACTGGAGCTGGAAGGGCATGTGAAAGGCATGGAGCTTGCGCAGTTCAGCTCGTATTCAACGAAGTACGTGGGCTACGGGATTGAAAAGGGCAAGCTGTCCTTTGATGTGACATACAAGGTGGAAAACGGGGAGCTCAGTGCGGAAAACCGCCTGGTGCTGGACCAATTGACCTTTGGCGAGAAAACCGAAGCCAAGCCTGTTATCAGCCTGCCGATACAGTTTGCTGTCAATCTGTTGAAAGATGGCGATGGTGTCATTGATATCAGCCTGCCGGTATCCGGCTCACTTAACGACCCGGAGTTTTCTGTTGGCGGCATCGTGTTCCGGGTGATCGTCAATCTGATCAAGAAAGCGGTTACCGCGCCATTTTCTTTGCTGGCAGCGGCTTTTGGCGGTGGAGAGGAGCTTTCCTTCCTGGAATTTGACCCGGGAAAATCCGATGTCACCGAC
>JAAZED010000110.1 GCA_012512465.1 Oxalobacter sp.
ACCGTCTCCTGTGCTGGTATGGCGAAAAACAGGCTCTCATCCGGCTGAACCATTGTCAGGACGACAGACAGGCGATATCAATTCCGGTCAATCCCGGGGACAAAAGTTGCATGACAGCTTTTTAAAAAGTCAAAGAGCCAGGCGGGGGCAAGATGAATAAAGCATACGAAAAAATAGAAAGCGATATTGCCATTTTCAGGGATATTCTTGAGCGTTATATCCAGCCTGTCACCTATGGCGCTATCATGAGCGGTCCGTATACCGATGCGGTCAGGCCATTAAGCCCTGTTGTTTATGATACGCAGCACAGAATAAAGATTTTTGTCAGTGAAAACAGCCGGGTCTATTTTATTTTCCAAAGGCGTCTCCCTTTCAGTGCCAAGGAAAAAAAACTGATTGAGGATGTTATTGTCGGGTTGCGCCAGATGGGCGGGGAAGACAGGGCAGCCGACTGTCTCCACGTGCAGGAAGTGGTGGAGCGTGTGGTTGCCTTTCATATCAGCAGGGACTATGGCGACCTGGTGTTTCGCCTGATCCAGATGTACAAGGAGTGGGCCGGAAAAACCGGTACGGAAGCGCTGTCCGTGCACACCACGGGTATTTATTTCAACCGCCAGAAAAATACCGGCTGCAATATTTTCACCATGTTTGACGATGGATTGATCCGTTCGATTGGATCAACTGATAAAACCCTTCTGGCGATTGACCGGAACGGTTATATCCAGTCAGTTGAAAATATCAACTCAACCGCGGTCCAGGCAAAAAAACAGCAGAATGCGTTTGCTCCGGTATCGGTCGCCGATATTGCGATGTGGACCGATTACCGCAACAAGGCTGTTATCAGGCTGACAGAAAGAGGCGATATCCTTCTTTTTAAGGACAGAAAGCTGGTTTTTGCCCGGATTTTTTCTCAGTGGCGTTATTTTCCTCACGGTACCATCATGGATGAAGTTTTTTCCGAGGACATTACACAGGAAGAAAAAGAAGTCAGAAAAGCGGTTTACCTGACCTTGCTGGATCTGATTTTTGACGGGAAAGGTGCACGTATCGGTATTCTTGATGATCCGGAGCGCCAACAGAAGCGGCTGGAACGTATTCACTCGCGTTTTCGTTTTTCCCCGGTTTTACAGGCAGAAAGAAACAGTTTTCTGACCACCATTCTTGGCACCAGAAAATTTCATGAAATTCCGAGGAAAATCCGTGCCGAATTGTGTGCCCTGGATGGGGTGCTCCTTTTAGGCACACAGGGAGATATCTTTGCAGGAAGGGAGGCAAAAAAGAAACATGAGGCCCGGAACCTGGATAAGGACAACGCACTGTTACGTCCGTCCGGGAAAAACCATGATCTGGGTATCCGGATTTCTGAGCTGGGGTGTGTGGAGATCTATAAAAACAGTGATATTCCGCTGGCATTTGCATGATTTCTTTTCCTGGCGATGACTCTTTTCTATGAGGCATTCGCCGAAAAATGGCTTTTCGTGACAACGGATTGTTTGTCCTGTAACAAAAAAATGCAGAATGAACGGGCATTTTTTAATAATGGTTCTGTTTTGCCTAAAGAAAGCTTATCCTTGCGAAAGTTGTGCCGGAACCAGCAAAACCATCTTTTGAAATGCTGCGTGAAAAAGGAGAAAAATGAGCAGCCTGCCAATGTATAAAATAAGCCTGTGGGGAATACTGTTTGCCGCTATTGCGGGTTTGACAGGCTGTCAGGAGAAACAAGCGCCGGTTCAACAGAATGTGAATGTGACTTATCTGGTGGCGCAAGCCAACAATGTGCCGCTGATCACCGAAATGCCGGGACGGGTCTCGGCATTTATGGTTTCCGAAGTCAGGCCGCAGGTAAGCGGTATTATCCAGAAACGCCTCTTTGAAGAAGGCACTGATGTCAAGGAAGGCCAGCAGCTTTACCAGATTGATCCGGCGCTTTTTCAGGCAGCATACAACAGTGCCCGTGCGGATCTTGCCAAGGCGCAGGCCAATGTGGTTGCCGCACGCCTGCTGGCAGAACGCTATGGCAAGATTGTCGATATCAATGCGGTCAGCAAGCAGGAATATGACGATGCGGTTGCGGCACGGGACCAGGCGATTGCTGCGGTTAATGCCGCCAGACAGGCGGTTGAAACCGCGCGGATCAATCTGGAATACACCAAAGTGCTCTCGCCCGTATCAGGACGCATCAGCCGTTCGTTTGTGACGCCAGGCGCACTGGTTACCCAGAACCAGCCGGACCCGCTGACGACGGTACAGCAATTGACGCCAGTCTATGTAGACGTTACCCAGTCCAGTACCGAGCTGCTGAAACTGCGCCGTGCACTGGCCATGGGAGAAATTCAGGCCGGAGCCAACAGGGGGGCCAAGGTCAAGCTCAAGCTTGAAGATGGTTCTCCTTATGCAAAAATCGACAAGGCCAGTGCGGAAAATCCGGAGCCTGAATGGATTCTGGGCGAACTCCAGTTTTCCGATGTGACCATTGAGCAAAGCACAGGTGTGGTATCCGTGCGGGCGACATTTGAAAACCCGGACCATATTCTTTTGCCGGGCATGTACGTGCGCGCGGTCATTGAAGAAGGAATACGCGAAGGCACGATTCTCATTCCCCAGAAAACCGTCCAGCGCGATACCAAAAACCGGCCGATGGTTTATGTCCTGACGAAGGAAAATCCGCATCCGGAACAATCTTCAGCACCGAAGGAAAGGGAAAAAACCGCAGCGCCCAAGGCGTTGGGATCAAATGATTACTATGTTGCCCTGCGCTATGTCACGCTGGATCGCGACTACAAAAACAACTGGCTGGTGACAGATGGCCTGAAACCGGGAGATCGTGTCATGGTCGATGGCTTGCAGAAAGTACAGCCGGGCCAGGTTGTGACAGGTGAAGAAGTCAAACCCGAAACGGTAGTTGAAGCAACCACAGCAGTACCAGCACAGACAACTGAAACAACACAGGAGGAAGCTGTGGCCGAGGCCAGCCCGCCGGCTCCGGATCAGGGCGAAGCGAAAGAAAAGGCGGAATAATCCATGGCAAATTTCTTTATTGATCGCCCCATTTTTGCATGGGTCATCGCGATCCTGATCATGCTGGGAGGGGCACTTTCCATCTCCACCCTGCCTATTGCGCAGTATCCTGCTATTGCCTCACCTGAGGTAGCCATTTCCGCAGTCTATCCGGGCGCTTCAGCCAAAACGCTTGAAAGTACGGTAACCCAGGTCATCGAACAGCAGATGAAGGGTATCGATCACATGATCTACATGTATTCGAGCAGTGATTCTTCAGGGCAGGCTACGATCAATCTGGTGTTTGAATCAGGTGTTGATGTGGACATCGCACAGGTTCAGGTACAAAACAAGCTTCAGCTCGCAACGCCACTTTTGCCGGAAGAGGTGCAGCGCCAGGGGCTTTCCGTGACGAAGTCAGTCAAAAACTTCCTGATGGTTGTCAGTCTGATTTCTGAAGACGGCAGTATGGATGGCGCCGATCTGAGTGACTATATTGCCAGCAATATCCAGGATCCTATTGGCCGCTTGAGTGGTGTGGGTGATACGCAGATTTTTGGTGCGCAATATGCCATGCGGATATGGCTGGATCCGCTGAAGATGGAGCAGTACAGACTGAATCCATCCGACATCATTGCCGTTATAAAGGAACAGAATGCACAGGTGACGGGGGGCCAGGTGGGTGCGGCGCCCCAGCTTCCGGGGCAGGAAATCAATGTAACCATTATTGCGTCAGAACGCTTTGAAAGGGTCGAGCAGTTTGAAAACATCTTCCTCAGGACAAATCCCGATGGTTCTTCCCTGTTTCTGAAAGATATCGCCCGAATTGAATTGAACAATGAAATGTTCACCTCGGAGGCTTACTATAACGGCAGCCCTTCCTCCGGTCTTGCCATCAAGCTGGCATCAGGCGCCAACGCACTGGATACATCGGCCCTCATCAAAAAAGAACTGGACGGGCTGGCCAAGTTCTATCCGCCTGGCGTCAAAAATGTTTATCCCTACGATACGACCCCATTCGTCAAGCTTTCCATTGAAGGCGTTTTCCACACGCTTGGCGAGGCAATTATCCTGGTTTTCCTGGTGATGTATCTGTTCCTGCAGAACTTCCGGGCAACCCTGATTCCTACGATTGCCATTCCGGTTGTGCTTTTGGGAACGTTTGGCGTATTGTCGATCGCCGGCTTTTCCATCAATTCCCTGACCATGTTCGGTATGGTGCTCGCAATTGGCCTGTTGGTCGATGATGCCATTGTGGTGGTGGAAAACGTGGAACGGATCATGCATGAGGAACATATTGGTCCGAAAGAGGCAGCCAAGAAATCCATGGGGCAGATCACCGGTGCGCTGGTCGGTGTGGCAATGGTGATTGCCGCCGTATTCGTGCCGATGGCTTTTATGGCAGGATCAACCGGCGTTATTTACCGTCAGT